>JBBQMJ010000079.1:0-10940 GCA_038328815.1 Fimbriimonadales bacterium
TGGCCATGAATCGCAAGAACAAGGTGAGTACCGCGGCGTTCGTTCTGATGAATGCAGACGGGCAGATTCTCGCCGAGGTCGGCGGGGTTGATTTTGCAAAGAATCAATACAACATGATATATCAGGGGCATCGTCAGCCCGGTTCAAGCTTTAAGCCGTTTGTCTATGCAACCGCACTGAATGCCGGGACTCTTCACATGGGAGACATGCTTGCGAACATGCCGGTGGAGTTTCCTGCCCCGCCGGGTGGCGAACCTTGGATGCCCCATAACTCGAACAGCAGGGAGAACAGCCCCTTGACGAGCGTACGAAACGCGTTCGCGCTCTCAATGAATATTCCAGCAGCGCACGTTATTGATCAAGTAGGGCCTGCTGAGGTCGTGAGGACGGCGCACGAGGCGTTTGGATTCGTTTCCGAGTTGCAGCCAGTGCTGCCTTTAGCGCTCGGCTCCGACGCCGTGAACCCCCTTGAAATGGCCCAGGGGATCAGTGTCTTCGCCCTTAGAGGAGATCGGGCTACCCCTTATGCAGTCAAGCGGGTTGTTGGTCCCGATGGGGATACGCTAAAGGAATATGGTCCGCGGATCGTGCGGAGCGTCTTCAACCCTCAGGTTTGTGATGAAGTCGACGAACTGATGCGCGGCGTTATCGAGCACGGTACGGGCTACAAGGCAAATCGGCTGGTACCGAACGCCCGAGGTAAGACGGGCACCACCGACGAAAACCGCGATGCGTGGTTTGTTGGCTACACGGACGGCCTGATCGGCGTTGGTTGGGTCGCAAACGAGGGGCGCGGGAAAAGCGGTAAGCCTACTTACAGCAAGATGAGCCCCGCGGTCTTCGGTGGAACCGTGACAGTTGATTTTTGGGCCGCAGTGATGAAGGCCGCCCATGAAAAGTACGGTGAGAAATTCGCAGTTACTTCTAACCACGAGATCAAGAGTGGGCAGGCTCAGACTCCGCCGCTAGAAAAGGACGTGAATCCCACTAACCCTGATGATGTCCCTGCGAAGATGGGACCGCCGTCGGACGATGACATGGGAGTTTTGCCAACAGACTCCATGCCTGGCGACGATACTCCCGGGGACAAACCCGAAGACACGACCAAAACGCCCGATCAAAGTAAGCCCCCCAAACCTAAGTCGACTCCGGCCATTGAGGAAGACACGGAACAATACGTTGAAGTCGAGGTTTGCGCTGACTCGGGAATGAAGGCAAGTATCTACTGTCCAGAGACTGTAACTCGGCGCTATAAGAAAGGCAAAGAACCGAAGAAAGTCTGCACAACGCATACGGGCTAAAACTCTGCCTATTAATGGTGCACGCGACGGACCATAATTCGTTACGTATCTTGAGTCCCTAGCCAATGTCCGTTATCCACGCCCCAAGAAAGCCAACTCTAGATGCTCGCACGATCATCTTTCCTGTTGGGGTCGCGATTTCGCTCTTGGTGATCTTTCTTCGCCTTTGGTACATCCAGGTAGTTAAGGCTAGCGAGTTGGCAGAAAAGGCTGCCTTCTTTAGAAACACTTCTGTGACTCGGCTAGCGCCGCGCGGGATAATTTTCGATCGCAACGGGACGGTACTTGCAGGTGTTCAGTCGCGCTTTGTTCTCACAGCCGTTCCCTATTACGTGAACAAGAACCACTGGGTCTTGACGAAGATTGCGAAACTGCTTGGCATTGACGAAGTCAAGCTTCAAGAAAAGGTTGATGCTGCGAGGTGGAAGCCATATTTGCCGACGACTATCTACGTTGGTGTCCCAATTGAGATCGCCACTCGGATCGCAGAAGCCGGGGAGGATCTTCCTGGCATTGGCATCGAATCGCAGCCGATGCGCTATTACCCAGATTCCAAGTCCTTTTCGCACGTCCTCGGTTATGTGTGGGTACCGAACGAGAATGACACTAAGCGAATGGATGGCGATGGCCTTAAACCCGCCGCATACGTTGGAAAACTGGGCGTTGAGTATTCCTTCGAAAGGGAACTCATGGGCGTTCCGGGTTCGGATCACCTTGAAGTAGATGCTAAGCGACGCCCAACCCGGGTAGTTGGACGTGACAACCCCGTGCCTGGTGATCAACTCATCCTTAGCCTTGACGCTAATCTGCAAAAGTTGGCGCTGCAGTCTTTGTCGGGCCAGGTTGGGGCAGTCGTCGCCATCGACCCGCGAAACGGCGAGATTCTATGCCTTGCGAGCAACCCTAGTTTTGATGCGGGCCTGTTCGATAACGGCATCAGCGCGGACGATTGGGACAAGTTGCTAAACGATCCTAACAGGCCGCTGATCAACCGCGCGGTGGCTGGCGCTTATGCTCCGGGCTCAACTTTTAAGCTCGTGACGAGCCTTGCCGCTGAATCGGTCGGTAAGTTTGATCCAAATCGAACGTTCTATTGTCCCGGCTATTACAAGATCGGAAACCGCAAAATCCGCTGCGCGAACCACGCGCCAGGTTTGATGACCTTCCGCACGGCCATCGAAAAGTCCTGTAACACGTTCTTCGGAAGTTATGCGGTTGAGATTGGAGAGGATGCGATTCGGGCGGAAGCGCTTGAGTGCGGTTTTTATTCGAAATCTGGTGTTGACATCCCTGGAGAGCAGTCCGGCGTCATCCCTACGCTTGCATGGGTTGAGAAGCATCGAAAGCCGGCGAAGTGGTACAAGGGTGACACAGCGAACACAGGCATCGGCCAGGGGGATGTGACGGTCACGCCTCTCCAAATGGCCAATTTAGCCGCTCTGGTGGCCACGGAAGGCACGCAGTATAAACCTCACCTTGTGAGGCAGATCAAGCATGCCGATGGCCAGATTGTAGACGTGAAGCCGGAAATCAGCCACCAGGTGACTGCTTCGCAGACGCTCTGGACTGCCCTAAGGGGAGCCATGACTGACGTGGTTGAAAGTGGCACAGCGACACGGGCGAAGATTCCTGGGATTGTTTGGGCTGGGAAGACAGGAAGCGCCGAGCATAGTCGGGACAAGACAAAGAAGACTCACGCCTGGTTCGTAGGTTTCGCACCAGTCGACAATCCCCAGATAGCGATCTGTGTGCTAGTAGAGGACGCCGGACATGGTGGTGACGTGTCTGCCCCGATTGCTGGCGCTATCGTGAAGCGCTATTTAGCGGGCGGCGGCTCTAAGGCCTTGCCGAACGCCGCGACAACTGCATCCGCGCCGGCAGATTCTGGCGCCCTGCCCAGTGATCGGTAGAGTTCTACCAATTCTACGGCCGCGTTTTGTCCTGCCTTCAGCTTCTCGGTCCCTTGTTCAAGGGTAATTCCACCGAAGCTTCCGTTTGGGTCTTCGGTCGTGACCGCTTGAACGCTGGGCCACGTATGGACCATAAATCGGCTATATCCATCCACTGCACTTTGCAAAAGCGCGGCTCTCGCGGTGGGATCCTTCTCGTGCTTAGCAAGATGCAGGCGAGCTTCGAATGTTTCTGTTGGGATCATTTCAGGCAGCGATCTGATTTGGTAATAGATCGTGCCCTCCACGGCGACAAGCCTCTTCGCTGCCGCAATAGCTCCCTCTTCGTTGCCGTTTTTGTCCTCTAGCTTCATCGTCGCAAGCAATGCAAGCTGGTTATTGGGATCCATGTGAAGGGCTTGACCTAAGACGCCAATCGCTTGAGCTATCTCCCCGTTAGCAGCAAGGGCACTCGCGTAAGCCCGGTAGTTTCTCGGCAGAGGCTCTAACTCGGCTGCAACACGGAACGCGTCCTTTCGATCCTGGGGAGAAGCTCCGAGGCCAGCCGCGTACCAAGTCTCACCATCGCTACCGGCGAAAAGCTTAAGTTGGTCGATGGTGTCCTTGGCGCCTTCCGCATCCTGACCTTGAAATTGAGCACGAAGTTCTGCTCGTAGATATTCTGAAAGGGCAGTCTGTGAGACAAGACCAGCGCAAACCACTACCACCGCTATAGCAAGATAGCGGCCCTTCTTTGGCGCAAATTCAGGCGATACTGCATCGGCGCTCAGGAGAAGACCGAGCCCGATCAGGACGAAAAAGGTCAGGCCGATGCCAAATGTGTATAGATTGCTCTCCGTCACGCCGTGAAACATAGTCGCGAAGACGGCGGCAACAATCGCCATCCTCAGGGCATTGGTCTTCCACGGTAAGGATGCCGCGTCTCGAAGACTAAATTCGGTCCAAGCTAGCAGCAGGGCAAGGAAGACGAGCGGAGCGAGTGGACTTGCCTCCACAGCGAGTTGAAGCAGAGTGTTGTGTGCTAGATGAGTCTGGGTGACCAGCCCTGGCCTTGCGGATTCCACGCGAAAGGAACCAAGGCCATAGCCAACGGGGTCTTCCGCGATGAGTTTCGACGACGTTACGTAAAGCAGTTTCCTAAAGCCAACGGATTGCTCGACAGTCCCACCACCTTTGGCAAATCGACCAAGAAGGCTTGAACTCCCCTGGGCAGTTTCACTGAGCATTTGGCCATCAGACGCGGTTGGCATCTTGGGCAATTGGATCGCTGCAAAATTAACGAGGACTACTGCAAGTACAGCTAGCCTCCCGATCCACGGCATGATCGAAGGCTGGAGTTTAACTGCCGTCAGCAGGGTCCCAAACAATACAATCCCTGCTGCAAGGGCCAACACGCCGCCCTTTGATTGCGTTCTGAACAGAGCGTAGAAAATTGCCAAAGTGCAAAGAGCGCTTACGATGGCCCATGCCCGCTTCTGGCTGATCGCAAGCCCGATACCAAGGAATATCCCGATGATCAGAATGCCAGCCAACGCATTGGGCTGCTGCCACCCCGCAAAAATCCGCCAAGTTCGATCGATGACTGAGTTCTGTTTGTACTCGACAATCCCGTTGCGAGCTAAGAACACTACGCCAAGAAAGATCGCTCCTACAATGGCCACCGGGCCATCCTTCCTACCTGCGCCAGCTACCACGGCAAACATCGCAAGGCCATAGATCAGCCATTCGCCTAGCGCCTGGAGGGACTGCGCCTTTACGACCGAGTTGAGGACCGAAGCAATTAACAACCCAAGGAACAGTAACAGTGCGCCATAAACCCGCAGATTTGGAACTTGAATGACCTTCCGCCTCAAGAGTAGTGCGAGGCTTGCCGCAACGACGAGCAGAGCGACAATGGCGTGAGAAGCTGCCGGCAAGTCTGAGCTAGCAAACGCAGAGAAGAAAAAAGTCGAAAGACCGGGGGTAACGGCCTGCACATCCAGAGACAAAACGCCCCCCATCAGCGGCGCGCAGAAGGCGGCCAATACAAGGAGTACTAGGGCAAGAGGCGGCTTCTTCATCATTGAGCGCTGCGCCTTTTCCAATTATCGATGCGGTTTTTCGTGATAAAAATCCCGGCGCGCAAACCAAGAGCTGTAGCCGCTGAAGCATAGGCAATGGGACGAAGCGGCCAGAAAACTTTTGGCAACATATTCTTTTGGTAAAAGCGAAGCATCGATCGGTGGAATCTACCGATCATCCGATTGGGCGCCTTGTCAGTACTTCGGCCGATGGCGTGTGTTATCACCGCTTGTGGAACATACATCACCTTGAACCCGGCTGCCCAGGTTCTGAAGCACCAATCAACGTCTTCGCAGAACATGAAGTACTCCGGGTCCATATATCCGATCTTGTCCATGAGCGCCTTGGTAGCGACAAACGCGGCGCCCGATACCCAGTCAACCGACCGCGCCTCGTTGTGGTTCCAGTCGGTTAAGAGGTAGTCCCTCGTAAAACGGTTGTTCGGGAACAAACGGCCAAAAAGCGTATTGCGAAAGAGCGCGGCAACAGGGTTTGGAAAGCGACGGCAGCTGTACTGCAGGGACCCGTCCGGATTTAGCAACTTCGGGCCGATGATCCCAACTTCAGGGTGCTGCCCAGCATAATCCAGCAGCGTACGAAGAGCCCCTTCGTGGACGACCGTATCCGAATTGAGCAGTAGGGCATGAGGCGCATGGCGTTGCCCAAGAGCAAAATTGTGCCCCCCCGTAAAACCGAGGTTCTGCTCCATACGAAATAGCCTGACCCAGGGAAATTTGGTCTCGACCATGTCGGCTGACTTGTCTTCGGAGTTGTTATCGACAACAATAACTTCAAATGAGGCTTCTTCACGAAGCGCCTGGAGGCTGCAGAGACATTCCTCGAGGTCGGACTGAGTATTCCAACTGCAGATCGTTACGCTAAGTTCTAAATCCCGCATCGTAGCCCCTTGCGCGGATAAACGCAGCGCCGTAGATTAAAGCCGCAAGAATGGCCATCCCAGGAGCGTTCCATGCCGTCCCGTAATGCTTCCGCAAGAATCTGACCAAGCTCTTGTGCGACTCCCAAATCATGCTTTTTCGAACCTGCTTCGTACCTTCACCACCATGATGACGCACGGTCACGCTCGGTGTATAGAGACAATCCCACCCAGCCCGCTTTAGGCGAAGGAGCAGATCTACTTCGTTAAAGAAAATCGGGAAGTTCTCGTCAAATGGCTTCTTAGGGTCACCGACTGCTTCTAAAGCTTCTTTCTTGAACATTAGGAAGGTGCCCATAGGCTGTGGAGCTAGCTGCTCCTTCGAATAATCGAACGCCGAAAGCCGGTAGCTGCCAAGTCGAGAATTGGGAAGGAGCCTGCCCAGTTTCATCAGATCGCCAAAGATGCCGGTTGCGGTGGGGAAGCCGCGAACAGAGTTTTGTACACGCCCGTCCTGCCCAACAAGCTTTGCGCCTACGCATCCTACTTTAGGTTGATTCGACAGGATATCAACTGAGAACTGCAAGGAATTATCAGTTATCTCAGTATCTGGGTTTAGTGTAAGGTACACATTACCGCTTGCAGATGCAAAGGCAAGGTTATTACCCTTTGCGTATCCTGTGTTAGCGCCAGGAAGAATAAGCTTGACCTTCGGGAACTCGTCTCGCACCATTTCGGCGCTATGGTCCGTCGAGTCGTTGTCGACAACAATGATCTCATAAGGATCCGTCGGAGGAAACAATTCTATGGAACTCAGGCATGCTCTCAGTAAGTCCCGGGTGTTCCAATTCACGATGAGCACGCTGAGCATAGGACGGCATCATTCTACTGCAGGTCGGAATTTTGCTGAGAGTTTGCCAAAATTTGGACCCTCCAGTTTTTTTACCTGCTTCAAAGGAACCTGGAGACCGATAGTTTACAGTACAGTAGCTTGGGTTGACACGGTTGTGTGGAAGCCTGGTAAAGTCGCCGAGACTGCAAAGGACCTCATGGAAGAGGGAGCGCTCGGGAAGCGAGTGCATAGGGGGAAAATTTTGCTGATCAGAAATCTAGCCATGGGGGCTTGTCTGCTGTGTGTTGGCACGGCCTTCGCAGGCAACGGGCACTACACAATCAGGAAGGGCGATACGATCTCCGGAATCGCGCACAAACTGGGTGTAAGTGAGAAGCAGCTTATCGAGGCTAACGGTCTCCATAATCGAGACCACCTTCGAGAGGGTCATAAGCTGATCGTCCCAGGACCTTCAAGTTCTCATCACGTTGCTGAGAGTTCGGGCCATGTCGGCCACAACTACGCCGTGAAAGATGGCGACAACGATGAAACGATTGCCCATCATTTTCATATTAGCGTGGCCCAATTGCACAAGTTGAATCCAGATACCCGCTGGACTGCATTGCGAATCGGCCGAGAAATCACGGTTCCAGGTTCACATAGCGTCGCGTCAAATTCAAGTGGCTCCAGCAAGCATCACTCCTCCTCTGGCAGTTATGTAGTCCGTGCAGGCGACAACGATATTCGCATTGCCAAGAAGTTAGGGATCAGCGACAAGGCTGTCCGATCAGCAAACCCCAGAGTCGATTGGGAAGCTCTTCAGATTGGCCACAAACTAAAGGTTCCTGGCGGAGCGGTTGTGGCGGAGGCAAGCCATTCTCATCAGATTCATTCTCACTACGCGTCTATTGCAAGCGACGACGTCAATGTGCGCCGTGCACCGCGCTCGGATTCAGGCCTTATCACAACCGTTGATGAAGGAACTCGAGTTACTGTCCTAGACCATGAAGGCTCCTGGTACAAAGTGCGATTTCCACGCGGTTCCAAGGGTTGGGTTCGTGGTGATTTTCTCGCAGCAGTTCATCCGACGGTAGTTGCCTCGCATCGAAGCCACCACAGCAAGAGCCAGCTCAGCAGCTACGTTGCCTCGAGGCTCGAAAGATCTGCCCGCGAAGGCGACGGGGCCTTGTTCAGCACGGCTCATGAGTTGTTAGGAACACCATATCGTTACGGCGGTACAAGCCGATCAGGAGGCCTGGATTGTTCCGGGTTTACTTCCACCGTCTATCGATCTGTTGGTGTAAAGCTTCCTCGAACTAGCCGCGAACAGTCAGGAATTGGCCAAAAGGTCAAGCGATCTGATCTTAAACCTGGCGATCTTGTCTTCTTCCACACAGGTCGCAGCAGCCGCATCAACCACGTTGCGATCTATGAGGGGAACGGTAAGTTCATTCATGCAAGCAGCGGTGGCGGGGAAGTGAAGGAAAGTTCACTCAGCGAAGGCTACTACGCCAATCGCTTTGCAGGAGCTCGCCGAGTGATCAAGGGTGGAGCGGCCAAGAAGAAAGCTAGTTCTTCAAGCCATGAGCACCACGAGCGAAAGCACAACACTGCGAGCGACGAAGAGTAAACGTCACCTTGTTTCAAGACCCTAAAAGCCCGCGTGTCTAACGACATGTGGGCTTGTCTTTTAAGGGTCAAATGAAGCACACTAGGTGGTCTTCTGGCCCGGTCGTCTAGTGGTTAGGATGCCGCCCTTTCACGGCGGAGGTCGCGGGTTCGAGTCCCGTCCGGGCTACCACTCGTTTTGTGTCTCTAAATAGGTCTGCCGGCTTCGCCAGGCTTTGGTTCAAACAGAACCCACTCGACATCGGGGACAGCTTTTGCCATGCGGTCCCGCAGAGTTACACACCCTGGGTGCTCTGTAGCGTAATGCCCTGCGGCAATTATCCGAAAGCCGCTTTCCACCGCTTCCAGGGCTACGTGCTGCTTAACCTCACCGGTTACCAAAACGTCGGCGCCTGCGTTTCGTGCGTCTTGCCAAGCGTCGTCCGCTGCGCCGCCTGTAACGGCAACCACCTTGATTTTGTCATCCGGGTTTCCGAAGGCCCAACATCTTGTGGCTAGGGCTTTGTCGATAGCCGTTGAAAAGGCTGATAGAGAAATCGGGGCGATCTTTCCGATTCGGCCCGCCCTCTGCTCATCATGTGGCGCAAGCGGGTACCAATCGATCGCCGGTTCCTTCAAGGGGTGTGCCCTACGCACCGCACGGTCAACCGCACCCTTGGAATTTGCAAGCACATGCATTTCGATTCGCGACTCCTCGGAGTACTCCCGTTGGACAATATCCCTGATAGCGGGCTCCGTACCATCTTTGGACTCATATATGCCCGAACCCCGTTGTTGGAACGCACAGCGCCTGTAAGCACCTATTACGCTTGCTCCAGCATCCGTGGCCGCATCGATCAGTTCATTCTCTATGCCAACGGGACATGTGACCACCAGAGTGAACGCTTGTACGTGTGCGGCTTCGCCGAATTCTCGAACGTCCCAAAGCCTCAGCAAGGCTGCGAGTTTGTCATTCAAGCCATCGCGGGCGCTGTCCCAGTTCGTGTGGGCGGCAATGAACGAGATGTCGTGCTTGATCAGCTCGATAATTGTCCGGCCGATATGCGTCCGGCTATCTACAGTTTCAAGTGGTGAGAAGATTAAAGGGTGGTGCGCTAAAACAAGGTCTGCACCCTGTGATGCGGCAAACTTCACGGAGGCCAAGGAGCGGTCGAACGTCACCACCGCTTTCATGACATTCTTGGACGGGTTGCCCACTTGCAGACCGACTTTATCGAACGAAACCGCATATCTAACCGGTGCAATCTGCTCGAGAGCCTGCAGAACATCCTGAACGGTGGGCATTGCCCATTGTGACTGCCAGGCTGCTACCAGTCAACGGTAAAGCGGTCCAAGCGCGCTTTGAATGAGGCAAGCTCTTCTTCAAGGTAAGGGTTTTCCTGGATGAGTCGGTAAAGAGTTGGATCGCCACTCCTAATTCGCCCCGCAAGTTCTCGAACCCGTTGGCCGACATAGGTTTGGGCGTCTTCCTTCGAAATGGTATCCGCCAGGGTTGCGAGGACTCGGTGAACCAGAGCTTGATGTCTGGACATCATCTGATCATGGAGGAAATAAGCTGGCCCCGCAGGACTCATTAATAGGTCCATCGGAGTCTGAAAAGAACGAGAGAAGGCTCTGACAAATCCTCTGACCTCCTCAGTCGGCAGGTGATCGGAAAATAAGAGCCCCCGCCGGTCGGCCACTGATGTCGCCGAGGGCCTGAATAGAAGATGCATTGAGAGGAACGTAAGACCATTTAGCCGTAGGTCTTCGTAGAGAAAAGCCTTGATCGAGCTCTGCTCAACGATGACTTTGCCGATGAGGACATCCTTGTATTTCAGCAGCCAACTAGCGGTCGCTTGCAGAGGCACGCAAAGGAAGATAACGTCCGCCTTGTCGATTCGCTCGAGCACGTCCGCGTCGGAGTTGTTGATATCCACGCAAAGGATGTCGTTGGCTTTGGGCATGTCTTCTAAGAGCCCAGCAAGAAGAAAGCGGCCAATTTCGCCTTTGTATCCGACGACTAAGGGAGACCTCATCATGGTTGAAGACAGTTTTCCACGAATCAAGGATGATAAAAAGAGAATGGCAGGAGATTTCTCTCCTGCCAGGTTTTAGCTCACGCTCAGATGAATGGCTTGCGGCTTTTTATGATCGATATTATTATTAGAAGAATTGCTTCTTGAAGTGCAATACTCCGCAAGTTTTCTCAGCGCCTTCTCAGAGACAGAATCCAAGCTTTGTGGACTTGTTAAGCACATGCCCAAAAGCGAGAACGCTTCCTCTTCGGTAAGCTTCAACCCCTCTGGATTTCCAGTGGTCATTGAACCCTCCTTGGGTAAACGCGTACT
>JBBQMJ010000080.1:0-10935 GCA_038328815.1 Fimbriimonadales bacterium
GTGCTGGAAACCGATGCCAGCGGCACCGTAACCGCCCAAAACGTCTTCGCACCCGATGGCCTAGTAGCCCGCTACCAAGGCAGCGCCTGGATCTACTACACCTTCGACCAGCAAGGAAGCGTCTCCCAAAGGCTGGACGCCAGCTGCGCGGTCCTCTCCACGTCGACCTTCGACTCCTACGGCGCCGAATCCTCCACCGGCTCGCCAACCGATCCCTTCGGCTACAACGCCGCCTGCGGCTACATGGAAGACCGCGAAACCGGCCTCTACTACTGCCAAAACCGCTACTACGACCCAAGCACCGGCAGGTGGATCAACCGCGACCCGATTGGGTTTGGTGGAGGGCTGAATGTGTATGGCTACAACGGCGGGAATCCCGTAGGGCGAATAGATCCAATGGGTCTTGGTAGCGAAATGGATGGAAGGCTCCCAGGATTATTTGCTCAAACCGGGGTGAACGGATATAGAGCCAGCGCGGGAGCACGAAACTTCCTTGCCATATTTAGCCGGGCCGGTCTGCAACGGGCTATTGCTGGGGTCCTCGCATTTTTGGGATTCGGAGGAGGTGACCATGCCAGGGAAGTTTGCGACGCAACCGTGGACACAGCGGAGATTTCAGAGGAGGAATTTCAGAATATTCTACAGTACGGTCGACAAATTGTAGAATCGGGCCAGAACCTTTACAGAGTTGTTGGACCCGCAGAGGACCAAGCTCTCCGAGCGAGTAATGGCGTTGCGGAAATGGGTCCTGGAGGGTATACCGAAGTCAAGTTGTTCTGGACCTCGTCTGAACAAGCCGAAAAGTATTTGGAAGATTTTCCGGACAGCTTTGGCACGTCTATTTGGTCTTGGGGAAATCCACAGGGCTTAGGTGGGCTGACGGGGCAACCTGCTGATGGTATAGGCTACCCTTGGGCAGTCCCAGGGGTTAATCTTCCGGGGCTTATCCCAAGGGGGCTCCATTAAATGAACAAAGGGGTTGCTGGCGGCGCAAGTCAAGATCAAGGAACTTTCGTTTTAGTAGCCGATGAGGCAGTCTCACGGGACAAGGATTTTCTTCGCAAGGTCGAGGACTTAACGTACGGCTGCGATGGGATTAAGTTAACGTACGAGTCCGACTACTGGGTGTGGCTGTCTAACGCTGCGATTGATGCCGAGGTAGTCCTTGCAATTACATTTTGGGAATGGTTTGAGGGTTCATATAACTATGTCGGCCCGTACGTTTCCTCGCGATCAGGCCTGAGTGGTTCCTGGGCGGGCCTCCGAGCGGACGTTGGGGATAAGTATCCTATTTTGGCCTCGCCAAAAATCTGGTGCTCATATGGAGGTCACCTCGAATGGAGTGCCGATCCAGAAATTGTTGGAGCAGGACCCTCAGTTGCTCAGGAGAAAATTGCCTACGTTGGCTGGCAGCGGTTAATTGCCGCGCTTAGGTTTGAGCTTGCGAGGAACGAGGTCGTAACTTGGACGGCTGCGATGCATTTGGGCCGACTGAAGCACATGGACGAGGATCTATTGGAAGCCCACTTATCGGGGATGGTTGCTAGTCTTTCTGCGGCGAACTCGGAGGCACGTTTGCCACCAAAGAATTATATGAAGCGGTTCAAAGAACTTGCGCCCGAGGGGGCACTTTAGTCGTTAATCAAGTGGTGCGCCCTTCTGACACTTAACCAGTCCCCATTTGTCGACGACCTTAGACCTGTAGGTTTGTTCCACCGACCCATTTGCAGGGCTCCTGGCGAGTACCGACGGCCTCCCATCGCTGCAGGGCGCGCCATTCGTCTACGACGGCAACGGCAACCCAACAACTTACAACAACACGGCGATAACCTACGACCAGGAGAATAGGATAACGGCCATCGGCACGCTGATGACGGCAGGCTATCGCGCCGACAACCTCCGCGCCTGGAAGCAAACCGCGGCCGGTAGGACTTATTACTACTACGATGACGGCGTCCCCATCCTGGAGACCGACAACACCGGCACGGCCACCGCCCAAAACGTCTTCGCCCCCGACGGCCTAGTAGCCCGCTACCAGGGATCAACCTGGATCTACTACACCTTCGACCAGCAAGGCAACGTCAGCCAAAGGCTGGATGTCAGTGGCACGGTTCTGTCAACCTCGACCTTCGACGCATACGGCGCCGAGTCGTCGTCAGGCAGTCCAAGCGACCCGTTCGGCTACAACGCGGCCTGCGGTTACATGGAGGACCGCGAGACGGGCCTCTACTACTGCCACAACCGCTATTACGACCCGAGTACGGGTCGCTGGATTAACCGCGATCCTATTGGGTTCCGTGGGGGAATAAACAAGTATGCGTATGCGGGCGGAAGAGTGGTCGGGGCCATCGATCCCTCGGGCCTTGAGAGTGAACTGGGCCTTCCGGCTGCTCTTAATGACGTTGGCGCTGACCCAGTAGCGGTTGAAAGAGGCGCGACCGCCTTCCAAGAACTGCTCGACAAAATCGAGGCACCCATTGACTGGATAAAGAATGAGTTAGCACCGTTCTTCCCGGCCGCCGCGAGGCTTGGTGCCGCGGGGACTACTGTGCTACTTGCGGCGGCTAGGGTTGATCCTAACACTCTTCAGACCTGTGCAGACGCTCTTGGTAGTGCCTATCCAGGTGACGGCCCCATGAGATGGGGTATTGCTCAAGCAGAGGGACGTATCGGCGAAGGTGAAAACTTGCCGCCGACGGCTGATGGGAGAAACGGATCTCCTCAATGGGGGGCGGCTCCAAGCGAGACGCGGACTGCGGGCCAGATTGTCAGGTTTGGATATCGGGTTGACTCTGGTCATGTTGGCGATCAATTCCCAGATGAGGAAAAACAAGCGCACATCAATTGGTGGAATTGGTCTGGGGGGAAGGGAAATCAGGGGACAATAAGCTTGCCGACTAACATGCCAAGAAATGGTGGATGACGTGAACTTTGAAGATAGTAGTGACTTCGAGAATCGGCTAAGGCGACTTAGCTCTGAGGGGAGGGCGTCGGTATTTGGCAAACTGGAAAGCCTTGTCCCCTGGGACAGGGCTCAGGCTTGGCGATCGGAAGATCAGCATCGTAAACTCGCGTTCGAGAATAAACTGGCACACGCTATCGCGGACGCAGATGAAGCGGCCCGCCCCGGAATCCTTGAGCGGTTCTCGGCGCACTCGGACTATTACAATTCTCCTAGCTACTATGCCAACTGCTTCATGGGTCATTTTGAGGTCCTGGTGATGTCGAATGTTGTTCGGACGGATCTCATCGAGATTAGGAATAGTGGCCTACACCTGGCAGATCTAGATGAAACGTCAGTGTTACGGGATGTTGATAAAGTATTCATCGTGAATGTCATGCAAAATGGCTTTGAATGGATGCTAGAGTGCGATGGATTTGATTGGTTTTGTGGCAATAGCCTTAGGTGGTGGCTGCCATCGAGGGACGATCTGCTCGTTGTTGCGGGCGACTTCTCCTGGTTCATGGCAATTAACCATTCAGGGTTACTGGGCGTATCAACCATACAAGACATGTGAAAACGGCCTTAACACCGTTGACCACGGCCTCACCAATCTCCCATAGCGCGCAATCCATCTCAGCCGACATCTACCGCCGAGCTGGCCTCATCGGCAACAGCATCGGCAAGCCAAAGCTAGACCCATTCGCTGGCCTTCTAGCCAGCACCGACGGCTTGCCCTCGCTTCAGGGCGCTCCGTTCGTCTACGACGGCAACGGCAACCCAACAACCTACAACAACACGGCGATAACCTACGACCAGGAGAATAGGATTACGGCCATAGGCACGTTGATGACGGCCGGTTACAGGGCGGACAATCTCCGCGCGTGGAAGCAGACGGCTGCCGGGCGGACTTACTACTACTACGATGGCTCAGTCCCCATCCTGGAGACCGACAACACCGGCACGGCCACCGCCCAAAACGTCTTCGCACCCGACGGCCTTGTAGCCCGCTAACCAAGGCAGCGCCTGGATCTACTACACATTTGATCAGCAGGGCAATGTCAGCCAGCGATTGGATGTTAGTGGAACAGTCCTGTCCACATCCGCCTTCGACGCATACGGCGCCGAGTCGTCGTCGGGAAGTCCAAGCGACCCGTTCGGCTACAACGCTGCTTGCGGCTACATGGAAGACCGAGAAACCGGCCTCTACTACTGCCACAACCGTTACTTCGACGCGAGTACGGGGAGGTGGGTAAATCGCGATCCGATTGGGTTGACTGGTGGGCTCAATCAGTATGGATATGCTGGCGGTAGCCCCCTAGGCGTGGCGGATCCATCTGGCCTCTACGTATCTTCTGTGAATCCCGTTTCCGTGGCTGCTGCTGGTCTCACGAGTGATGAAGCAGCAGTAGGCGCTGTCCGTGCTGCGAGTGCTCCAGGTTGGCTAATATGGATCGGGCGGGCCCTCGGGCTAGTTGCGGCGGGTTCTTCGGCCGGCGATCTTGCTCCCACTGAAGCGCCCAGTGGAGATCGTTCGCCTCCACCACCAAGGCGGCCCGTCGATAAGGAGTGCGGCGAATATCCTGACGACGACGGATTTGATGGGCCATCGTATCCTAAACACCTGCCAGAAGGAACCCCGATCACGCAGTACGGTAATGGGTCTGGGCGCTACTTTGCGCCTGTTGGGACGGATCCTAACACGTTAAGCTTGCAGTCAAACCATTGGGGCGAGGGGGGCAAAGGCACTTATCAGGAGCCAATGGTGGGTAAGGTTGGACGCGGTGGAATGGACGTCCTAGAAGGCACCGTCAAGAGTTGGTGTGGCTTCCCAGGAGGCGGGAAGCAATGGTATCTACCCCCGGACGGATTTCCTAATGTAGAATGGTGGCGCTAGAAAGTTTTAAGGACTAGCAAAATGGGAGATGCTTTTTCAAACCTGATTTCGCTTCTTAAGGAGCCGAGCTCGGCTCAGGGAGCAGTCGCGCAAAATATCGCTGTCAAGGATTGGTTTGCGAACGTCAATTCCCAGTCGGAAATTGACCAATTCATTGCCGCTGTTCTACAGTCGGGAGTCGTTGGAGCGGCAGGTGCGGCAACAACCTTGCTTGAACTAGGGGAGTCTGGTCACCGAATCCTCCTGCGGCTGATGAAGGAAAGTGATTTGAATCTCCGAAAATTGTTCCTCTACGACCTACGTTTCACTGACTAGCTCGGAGCGAGAGGAAGCTTCGTTCGCCGTTCTTGACATGATCAATTCTGCGGACCTTGATGCTAAGTCTTGCGCCCTCCAGCACGTTTGGATGTTGCCAGGTGTTGACGTGATCTCCATTCTTAATGCGGCTCTGCTAAATAATGATCCGAAAGTCTTAGCCTCGGCACTTGATTCTGTTGCTCACATGCCACTTGAGCGTTTCAAAGCGAGGGTATTTGAGCTATTAAGTCACGACGACCAATACGTTAGAGTTGCGGCCTCTGCTGCTTCCGGCCAGTTCAAGGACACATCAATTGTGCCGAGGCTGCTTGAGTTGCTTTCAGACAATCGGGACGTCTACAACGCGGCTCTTACTTCCCTGATCCTTCTTCGTTCGAAGGATATTGTTCCGAACCTAATTGAGGACCGCGAGAAGTTCTTGCGTTGGAACAACCCGAGTGCCGTCGACGCCATCAATCGGCAGATTGCCTACATCCTTGGAAATGCGGGCGATCCTGGGTTCGCAAAGCTTGTACTCCCAGCCTGAACCGCTTCGTTAGGTGCCGGCATGGAGAGAGGCGGTCCGGAGGGTTGGCGTACCCCGGCGTCCGGCCCAATCCAAAATCCAAAATCCAAAATACCCCCACCCCACTTAAGCGCAAGCAGCATCACAGCAGGCATCTACCGCCGAGCGGGCCTCATCGGCAACACCATCGGCAAGCCAAAGCTCGGCGACGCACCAGCCCGAGGGTAAAAGCCTGAGGCTACAGCCGCCCCTCCAACAACCAGGCGCGCCATCTGACAGCGGGCGCCAAAGGGGAGAATCCCTCAGCCCGCCACACTAAAGAGGTCCACCGCGCAACGACCTGGAACGTCAAAAACACGACAGCTTACGCAGGGCGATGGGCAGACCGTTCAACCCTAACCACCGGCTCCCTAAGGATCCGCCGCTGACAAACTCAACTTCCGCCCCGGACAAAGCCGCAGCATCTCCAAGTACACTCCCTTGCACTTAAGCCTAAAGGCACTATGGGAATCTCATTGATCGCTTCCGCTCTCGCCCTCATCGTTTCCCCGCAAGGAACCTCCTACTACACAGCTCGCCTCGATGACGCCAAAGCGGTCTATGTAACAGCCCAAGCCGATGGCGTAGCCGACGATACGGCGGCCCTCCAAATAGCCATCGATCAGGTTCAGGAAACGACCAACGAGGGCATCGTCTTCCTCCCCTCCGGCCGATACCGCATTACCGACACGCTGCGAATTTGGCCCGGCATAAGGATGATCGGTTACGGCAAAGAGCGGCCCACCCTAATCCTCGCCCCCCACACGCCGGGCTATCAAGACTCCGAAAAGTACATGGTCTTCTTCGCAGGGTGGCGTCCCAAGGAAGGCAAACTCGACCTCGACCACCCCGAGGTAAACGGCTCGGATCGGAACTACGAAGGCGACGCCAGCCCCGGCACCTTCTACTCGGCAATGAGCAACATTGACCTGGAGATCGGTGAAGGAAACGCGAGCGCGGTCGGCATTCGCGGCACCTACGCCCAGCATTGCTACCTCGCCCACATGGATTTCAGGCTTGGCGATGCCATGGCCGGAATCCACGACACCGGCAACCTCGCCGAAGACCTTCGATTCTTCGGCGGCAAGTACGGGATCATCACAAGAACTCCATCCCCAGGCTGGCAATACACCCTCATGGATTCGATCTTTGAAGGTCAAGCCTCAGCCGCCATCCGAACACGAGAGGCGGGCCTCACCCTCATCCGCCCTACCTTCCGCAGAGTTCCGACCGCTATCGAAGTCGAACCCGACCAGACCGAGCAGTTATGGATGAGCGATGGCGTGATGGAGGATATCAGCGGTCCCGCTGTCCTCATCAGCCGCCCCGATAACCTCCGAACCCAAATCAACATCGAAAACATCGCCTGCCGAAACGTCCCCATCTTCGCCTCCTTCAGGGAAGGCGGCGCACGCTTCGAGTGCCAGAAGCCGATTTTCGTAGTCAAGACATTCGCTCGCGGCCTGCAATTCGATGGCATCCACGCCGAACCTGAAATAAGCACCATCTTCGATCCCGAGCCCAGGCAGGAGATGCCAGCCCCGGCCGTCACCGACATCGCCAAGCTCCCGCCTCAAGAGACCTGGGTCAATCTGGCCACCCTCGGCGCCAAGGGCGACGGTATCGCTGACGACACCGCCGTCCTCCAAGACGCCATTGAGCATCACAAGACCATCTACCTCCCGTCTGGCCACTACCGAGTTTCGGAAACGATCAAGCTCAAATCAGACACCATCCTGATCGGACTTCACCCCTTCACAACCCAAATCCTCATCAAAGACGCAACGCCAGGTTTCAACGGAATTGGAGAGCACAGCGCTCCCAATCCCGGTGGCTACAGACCAACAATCGTTCCGTTCCCAGGCGAACCCAAAGCTCTGCTTGAAACGCCTAGCGGAGGCACCAACGTCGTCTCTGGCATCGGTCTAGACACCGGCGGCAACAACGTGTCGGCAGTGGCAGCCCGTTGGATGGCAGGCAAGGACTCGATGATGGAAGACGTCAAGTTCCTAGGCGGCCACGGCAGCGTCCCTTGGCAAAAGATCTATAACCAGAACCACTCCGCCGATCCCGATCCACAGCGACATTGGAACTCGCAGTATCCAAGCCTATGGGTCACCGATGGTGGCGG
This sequence comes from Fimbriimonadales bacterium, assembly GCA_038328815.1. Classification (GTDB taxonomy): domain Bacteria; phylum Armatimonadota; class Fimbriimonadia; order Fimbriimonadales; family Fimbriimonadaceae; genus JBBQMJ01. The sequence continues at coordinate 7,832 of JBBQMJ010000080.1, forward strand.
TGGTACGTTCAAGAACATCTGGACCGCATCGACTTTTGCCAACGCTGGCATGGCAATCACCAACACCACGACCGAAGGTCGAGTCTATGAGCTCTCCAGCGAGCACCACGTTTCCAACGAGATCAAGATTCACTCCTCGGCCAACTGGAAAATCTTCGCCCTGCAGACGGAAGAAGAATGGGGAGAAGGCCCCCAAGCGCAGCCGCTGGAAATCGAGAACTCAAAGGATATCCTCGTCGCGAACCTCAATATTTACCGAGTAGTCGGCATGCTCCAGCCGTTCCTCAGCGCGGTGACCGTGGCTGGGTCATCAAACATCCGGTTCCGAAACATCCACTGCAACAGTAACAGCAAAGTCTCCTTCGACAATCTGCTCCTCGACTCGACGAGCGGACTTCAAATCCGAGAACGCGAGTTTGCCTCGCTCGACGTCACCAGTGATTCAAAGAGCCCCATCGCCGCAACATTCCCGCCGACAATGGCCGATAACGCCAAGATCGAGAAGCTCGCTGGCGGATTTTCGAATATCTCCGGCGGCGCAGTTGACCAAAATGGCGACTGCTACTTCATCGACTCCAAAGCTCACCGGATCTATCGCTGGTCGGCATCAGGTTCGAAAGTCGAGCTGGTGCAAGATAGCCACCTCTATCCGACAAACCTGGTTCTGGACAAAGCCGGAAATCTCGTCGTTGTGTCGTACGCCGGAAAGGGAAGCGTCTACGCAATAAAGCGCACCGGAGAATGGATCGGACAGCTCAAGGGTGAACCTACAAAAGACAGGCCTGGGATGACAGCCGTCCTACCCGTAGGCGACTGGGAAGTAGAACGAGACGTGGTGGCCGGAAAGCGCACCACCCGCCCCATCCAGTTCATTTCTCCCGATAACTCAACCTTCATCCCCGTCCAGCAAGGCTTTATGGATGGCGATCTGTCCTGGGGTGTGAAACTCGAGGACGTCCTTCGCGGCTTCGGCCTCGCGAAAGCGGTCCCGGGCAAACCCTTCTACGTTTCAGGCGAGAACGACGCGCGAACCTTTGTCACGAACGTGGAAGCAGACGGTTCCCTTAGCAACGGAAAGCTGTTCGCAGAGCAAGGTGGCGAGGGCCTCGCCGTCGATAATCAAGGCAACGTCTACCTCGCGGCCGGGCAGATTTATGTCTATGACCCTGCGGGCAAAAAGATTGGAACGATCCAAGTCCCAGAGCGCCCCATCCAACTTCTCTTCAGCGAAGACGGTAATACCCTTTTCATCCTCGCACGTTCATCGCTCTATTCAATCGCGATGCGTTGAGCCCGGCAATCCAAAATCCAATATTACCGCGCCGTCTTCAACAGCGGCCGTCCCGAGTGCTTATGCGTTGGATTGCCATCCTCCAGCACAACCTGCCCATTCACCAGCACTGTCTTCAAGCCGATCGGCTTGCTCTCAGGATGCTCCACGGTCGCCGTATCGGCGATCGTAGCAGGATCAAAAAGAACGATGTCCGCCTTGCTTCCAAGCTCCAGCCGACCTCGATCTTTTAACCCAAAACGCCAAGCCGGCAGGGAAGTCATCTTGCGGATAGCCTGAGTTAGCGAAAGCGCCTGCCGCTCCCGCACATAGACTCCAAGTACGCGTGGGAAGCTGCCTGCGCCGCGCGGATGGCTGTCGTGTAGGCCGCCGTCGCTGCAGAACATAATGCGATCTGACTTAACGAAGTCGGTCACGTCATCTTCCGACATCGCGGTAACAATCACGCCCTCCTGCCCCTTTTTGCCAGGGCCATAGCACTCGGCGATGATCTTTTGAATCAGGGTGATGGGGTCAATGCCCGTCGAATCCGAAAGCTGCTTAATCGTCTTGCCCTTCCAACTTGGATCGGGCGAGTAAGCAGCAAGCAGCACATGCTCCGGCCCACCAACATCCTTCAACCCCTGCTCCCAAAGAGCGCGGTTGCTATATTCCTGTGTCGGGATAATCACACGGATGGTCGAATGCCAATAGGTGTAGGGATAGACATCCGCCGTAATGTTGTTTGCCTCCATCATCTTGATCACTTCACCTGCACGTCCCCAAACCCGCGAGGAGCACAACTTAATATGGTTGATTTCGGCGTCCATCTTTGCCCCTTTGGCGATCTGGGCAAGCTCAGCGAAGGCTTCAAACGCCTGGTTATCTTCGTTCCGGACGTGGCTTATATATATTCCCCCTGATTGGGAGGCTATCTTGGATAACTCAATAATCTCATCGGTGAGAGCAAAGCGCCCGGGCTCATACTCAAGACCAGTTGAAAGCCCTCTGGCTCCCGCTTTCATTTCTTGGGCAACCAACGCCTTCATTTGCTGCAACTGGGCGTCTGTCGGTTGAGCCTGACTGTTGGCCATCACCTTCGCCCGAATTGTCCCTTGCCCCGCGAAGCTCGCGAAATTAAGCGATGCCGGGTGCTTCCGCAACTTGCCAAACCAATCCTTCAATGGCAAGCTAGAACTGCCATCCTCACCCACGACCGAAGTTGTAATCCCCTGCCTAATCTGAGTCTCGGCATCTGGGTCGTCAAAGATCCCGCCGTCGGCATGGCTGTGAGCGTCGATGAATCCGGGGCAAACGGTAAGCCCACTGGCATCGATGATGCGGTCACCCTTATGTGGCGTGATGCTGCCAATCTGAACAATGGTGTCGCCAAGAATTCGGATGTCTTCAACCTTGCTTCCATCACCAGTTCCCGAGTCCACGTTCCCACCTCGGATGACGATGCCAACAGGCTCAAGTGGGGGCTGGAAAGTGGGTAGAAGGATGGTGGCAGCAAGGAGCGCGAGCATTAACGAATCTTACGCTATGAAGTAGCAACCTGTTTTTCATGAACTTGGTAGATAATTTGGCGAGCCTAACCGGCGCATCCAAATGAAAGGATTCTGGGCAAGATACCGACGTCGTCGCTGGAAGAAGATTCGATCTCAGGTGGAATCTTGCTTGCCGGATATCCAGCGAGCGCTCGCAGCATATGAAAGTAAAATCGTGACGGGAAAGTACTTGAAGGCGCTTGGACTGGCGATGAAGGACTTCATGCGCCGCGCCGGTCCGATGAAGCGCTCAAGGGCCGTTCCAGGCTGGACTCGATTCCAGA
>JBBQMJ010000081.1:0-10900 GCA_038328815.1 Fimbriimonadales bacterium
AGTCAGTGTTGCGACAAACTGATCAGAGCCTGGATACCATACTTCGAACTCGCAGGACTCGACTCGCACATCTGGCACCGTAATTGGCAAGTCGACCGATCCGCCTTGAGTAAGCTGGCCGGTCGCGTGAATGTGGGCGCCAAAGTAGTTCCCAGTACTCATCACGATTGCTGTGTTTGGGCGGTCGCTCAACGCATCGAGCGCTTGCACAACCAGCGGGCTGCGGTCATGCGGACCTCCCGTCCTACCAAGGCTCATGTTGATGACCACCGGGCGGTCTCCCGCCTTGTCGAGCACATAGTGCACGCCATGAACAATGCGTACGGAATCACCCAACGTATCTTCTGGGTTTGTATCATCACCCTTCAGGTGCACAAACACCAGATCAGCCCCTGGTGCCACACCACGCGACGAGCCAGGGAAAGCGCCCGAGCCAAGCGCAATATCTGCCGTATGGGTTCCATGCATGCCTCTGCAGAACGGATCGATTTCGGCTGGATCGTAGTTGAGTGCCGCGTATGGGTCGGCAGTTGCGAGGGCAGCCTGGATTTCGGCTCTGTTGAACTGGCGTCCATAGTCGTAAGGCGTGGGGCTACGCGACCCACTCCCGCCACGTTGATCCCAGAGCGATAGGACTCGTGTGTTGCCACCGTCATCAATGAAGTTTGGATGCGCGAAGTCCAGTCCCCAATCGAGGAATCCAATGACGACTCCCCTGCCAGTAACATCGGTTGGAAGCTGCTCGAACGCTTCCCAGTCATCCTCGTCGTCAAAGGTTTCAAACGGCGTCGGCTCGTAGTGCCTCGATATCTTGAGGCTCAAGACTTCTGGGTCTTGGCGTAGCCTGACGATGTCACCCAGTCGGACGCGGCCGGTCGCGATTGGGCCGGAGATGGTGGTTTCCTCCAACTCGGGCGGGACCGACTGCGGCGAGCGCAACCGAACGAGCACGGATACCCGACTCTCGGCGACGTCGTCGGACATCGCCTCACCAAGAGGATGTCCTGACCTTTCAAGCAATAACTGCTTCAGGCCCGGGTCGAACTGCAAGACCTGGCTCAAGAACAACTCCTTGATCAAACTGGCCCCTGTTTCGTCGACGACGACGGATGGGGCCAGTATTGATCCGATTTGTGCCGTTATCCCTTTGGCGCGCCGGCAGGCTTGAGGTTCTTGATCTCGGTCAAGACCGTACTGAACTTGTCGTCTACATCTTGCCGAAGCTCCGCGACGGCTCTGCTAATGTCACCGGCCGGCAATGGCCCGTTCCGAGTGGCTTTTGGCTCCGCAAGAATGCGGGCCAGAAGGTCGGGGTGTTGTTGCAAAACACCATAGAGCGTTGGCGCTCCACTGAGTTCAGCTTGGGTCAACCGGACGCCCTTGCTTTCCAGGATCGAGACGGTCTCGGACGCCAATTGCGTTTCTCGAGACGCTGACCGTTGCGAAATCTGGTCCACGGCCATGGTCCCGAACGCTCCAGCCATTGTATTGGAGCCGCTCGCCATGATCAAGGGTACAGCGCTTTGTGCCACCGCTCCCCGCCTATTGCGAGAAATGCTCGAGAGATAGAGAAAGGGAAACCAGTTATACATCATGCACCTCCGTTACTTCTGAAAGGCGAACATCATCGCCATCATCATCATCATGTTGTCGTTGCCGCCGCCCTTGCTATCCGAGCCGCCGCCCATCATCATCATTGGCAACATCATCATCATCCTGTTGTTGTCCTGTTGCCCGGCTTGGATGGGGGCTGATGTGGGTACGCCGTCGGCGTGGCTCGTATGGGTATGGGCGTCGAAGGCGCTCTGCTGCTGATTCGTGGCCATCATCGACATCATCATGGTCATCATCTGCTGATCGCCCTGGCGTTTGCGCATTCGGCCGAACGCAGCTCTCGCTTCCTTGCGCAGCTTTACGAAGTTCCTACGCACGTCCACATTCGCCTTTGCGACTTCTGCCCGCGTGTCGTTGACAACGGTTGTCACGCGACTGCCTAGCTTTTCAATATCGGACTGTATCGAGTTGAGGCGGCCACTGTTCTTATTGATACCGTCTCGAAGTTCGTCAGTGATCCGCTCGAAGTCTGACTTTGAAACGACAGCACTGGGGAGCCGCAGTGTGGCCTGGCCATTTGGAGTGTTGAGCGTTGCGGTCGAAATGCCGCCGACGTTCGGCAGAGTTACCCCGGGTATCCGCGGGCGGGATGACGGCCGCAGTATCGACCCGATCGCGCTTCCAATCGGGCCTACCGACGGAATGGCTCCGCCAAGCAGCCCGCCGAGAAACTCGGATTCATCGTCATAGGATTCGTCATCGAGAGATTCGTCGTCAAGAGACTCGAAAGTCTCATCATCCAGCGCTTCCAAAAGAGCTCCATTCATGGGCATGTTATTTATTCCCTCCTCAGGACTTTGGTTTCGGAGCGCTTATGCCTTCTGCGCTCGCAATCGCGAGGCCCAGTCTTGCAAGCGCTGGCTCTACCATGCTTCGCAATTGGTCCTCATCCGGTGTGTAGGCGCCTGGCTTTCCCCGCCCGGCGCAGTGTCGACAGTTGGAGTCTGTGCCCCAACACTGGGAGCAAGCTCCCAAACTTTCTCCGATGTGGGCAATCGCCCCGCGCGCAGCCTTCAGTTTCGCGGCTAGCAGATTGATCCTCCGCTCGGCTTGATCGAGTTGTCCCGCAAGCTCCGCAACTTCCGATGCCTCCGCTTCGCTTGCCTTGGTGCGATCCGCCATAAGCTGCATCATTGTATTCATGCGTGGATCGGCGCGGGTAGGGGCGTCGCCGTTAGCCATAGCCGTCACCTGTTCTTGCGTCATGCCCATTTTCTCGGCAAACATCTGCACCATCAACGGATTCATTTAGACCTCCACCAACTCCTCGTCCCAGGCCGTGCTTTCCGCGTACTCCAGATCCTCGACGTGGAACCGGGCTGTTGGCTCAGCCTCGTCGTCCAATGCTCCGTCATCTATGGCATATCGATCGGGCTTCTCATCCGGCGAGAGAATCGGATCGCCTTCGATCAGCTCAATTCCCGCACCTTGGCCTGCCCCCGCCTGTAGCGCCGCGACCAACGCCGACAACATCGCAAGCTGCTGCACGACGTTGGCGATGTCCACGTCTTGCGCACCCGGTTGGGACGGAGTCGCGACGTACGCCGGACGCCCCGCCGCCTGCGCACCTGCGATGGGCTGCTCCGGAGCAACAGGCTCCGCAGCGCGCGGGGCTTGCCTATTGGGTTGACGGGGAGCGCGCGGAGCCTGCCCGGAGCCATGTCCGCCACCGCTAGTAGCAGACGAGATGGCCCCAAACGCGCCTCCAAGAAGCGCCCCGATTCCTGCGCCCCAAGGCCCCAATGCCGCGCCCATGCCGGCTCCCGACAATGCCCCCGTGGCGGCGCTCCCTAGCACCTGCCCTGCGTCCTCGTCCTCATCGTCAGACCATTCCCAGGCCTCTGCGAACCACTCAGGCGCAGCCGGCGGCTCCGCTCTTTGTGGGGTCGTCGATTGCTTTTGTGGCGCGGGAGCAGGCGACGCGGCAGCGGTCTGCCTGTCGAGCCGGGCAATCAGGGCAGTCAACTGTGCGAGCACGGCAGCAAGATCGTTCGAAGACGGCGCTGGCGCTGGAGGGGTTGGCGTTGCAGGCGGGGGGACGGCAGCACTCGGCTGAGCTTTCCCTCCGAAGGCGCCCGCGAGCCCTCCGACAACATTGCCGATCGTGCCCAACACGCCGGGAGCGGACGCCTTGCCCGCAGGAGATAGAGAAGCGACCAAAGGGGCGGCATTGGCGGCCAGAGCGCCAAGGGCGTTAAGTGTCGCAGGGTCGATCTCGCTGATATCGTCTGCGGGATCGTCCCACTCCCATTCAGCACTTTCTACTGCATACAGCATTTTCTTAAAAACAAATGCATCGGCAAATACCTAGCAACCCTCCGTACGGTTCATTATATAGTCGCCCGCGTACATTTGCAAGGCATGCAGGCAAGAATGTGGCAAAACCGTTGAACATTTTTAAGTTTTGGTAGAATATGGGTCAATTCCGTCGTCTGACCAGTTCCTGAAATCATTTGGCTAAGGAAATTCGGCTAGGGGTCCGTTTCGATGCGTCCAATTCACTGCTTCGTCCTTCAATCTCGACGGATTCTCGTTGACTGGACAAGGATTTGGAGCGCCGGACTGAGACAGGTTCCCCCATCGCGTTCCTTTCAAACTTGGCATTCGGAACCGCTCGATCTGTCCTTCAGCGCTAATCTGCAATCTTTAGCTTATCTCAGAACTATGTTAACCTTGGGCAGCAGTTGCCAAGCGTCGGACTTGTAGGGGTTTATCTCTCAGATGTCTCTCAAACGTGAGATACGACATGAGATGACCACTGACGCCACTGGATTCAATTTGACCTGCTTTGGCACGACATTCCATCCGTCCTAAGGAGGGCGTCATTGGTTCGAATCCGGTCGGGGCGTCAAGGTTGTGAACCTAATAGCGCCTGCCGGAGGAGCTCGTTCGCTTGAAAGTGCCTCAATTCTTGGGCAAACCTTAGATTCCCTTCCACTTCGAGATATTGCAAGAGACTTTTCGCTCTTCCCAGGAGGAAGTCCGTTCCAAGCATTCGACGCTCGCTTCTTTGGTGTGCCCCTCGATCTTTATCCAGGCCTGTCGCACTCATGGCGACTCACTGGGCTGGAATTAAGGCTGCCGCACAAGCCAAGATCTGCCTAAACTTTAGGCAGACTGCACGGCATATCACGTCACTTGGCGCTCGAATCGGGCGTCGTCTTAGATTCAAAGTGCTCCTTTTGAACCGGAAATCAAGGCTAGGAACTTCCTTTACACCGAGGATGTCACAGGTTTAAGTCCTGTACCGCCCACCATCTTTTTAGGTTCAAATCGAGGTTCGAGCCATGGTCCATGGACCCTATCCTGAACCCTGTGTTGACTACTGCAACCTGGGTGTAGTGAAACCCGACACTGCAGAAACTAGGAAGCAGAAGATGGACTTCGAAATCCAGGTTCAATGCGGGTCGGCAGACTTCGCTTCAGCAACACGGGCGATGCTGCGAAGCATGCCTGCGAAAATGAGTTGATGGAGAGGATAGAGCGCGTACCAATAGGTCAGACCAGCGAGTCCGGCGGGATCAAACAATGCGGTTTGTCTGATGATGGAGCCGTACTGATCTTCTGTAACTTCGAACTCCAGCCACGCTCGGCCAGGAAGTTTCATCTCAGCGGCCAACCGGAGGAGATGGTCGTCCTCGTAAGCCTCTACGCGCCAAAAATCGATCGCATCACCCGGTGCAGAGACCTCGGTAACGCGCCGCCCTCGGCGCACGCCGACTCCACCGACGAGCAGATCCAAGAATCCCCTCAATCGCCATAGGGAATCACCGAAGTACCAACCTTTCTCGCCGCCAATTTGGCGAATCGGCTCGAATGCTTTCTTGGCTGGGACCCCAACGTGAACGCTCCGGCTGTCGACGAGGCGGTTCCCAAATCTCACTCCACCCCAAGAACGCGGCCGGCCACCGGAAGAAAGCGGGTCTGACCACCGGGTTTCGGCGAACTCCTTGTCCTCGTTGCTGAGTGCGAGCGCCATTGCAGCTTGAGCACCCATGGGTCGGATTGCAAATGCATCGGCGGCGGACGTGTCCGTAATTATGGTTGCGTGCTGGATGCTGTCGATGAGTTTGCGGCCGACGCGAGCATAAAGCGGGGTGACCAGTCCCAGCCAGAGGCTCGACAGGCGCGGGGTAAGGACGGGCACACGAATCATCCAACGCCGAAGGCCGCGTTGCCGGGCATACTCCTTCATAAGGTCGCCATAGGAGAGCTGGTCTGGCCCGCCGATCTCGAAAGTGCGGTCGCCTTCGATCTCCAAGTCGACGGCAGAGAGAAGATAGGCGATCACGTCTGTGATCGCAATGGGTTGGGCTAATGCCGAAACCCACTTGGGGGTGACCATCACGGGAAGCCGCTCGGTTAGAGCCCGGATCATCTCGAACGATAGGCTGCCTGACCCTAAGACGACGGACGCGCGAAATTCTATGGTCTGGACTCCGGATGACCTTAGGATATCGCCGACTTCGTGCCTACTCCTGAGGTGAGATGATAGTTTCCCATCGTTGTCACCTAATCCTCCCAAATACACGATCCGTTGTACTCCCGCGCCTTTCGCGGCGCGACCAAAGTTCTCCGCTCCCTCACGATCCAACTCTTCAAATTCGGAGGACGAGCCCATAGAGTGAACAAGGTAGAAAGCGGTGCGAACACCTTTCATCGCATTCAAAAGAGACTCACAATTGAGCACATCGCCGACTACGACCTCGGTTTTCGGCCCGACCCTAGGTGTCAAGTTGGCGGGGTTTCGCGCAAGGCACCGGACATGCGCACCAGATTGCTCCAAAGCTCGGAGCAGGCGTCCGCCAACGTAACCGGTAGCTCCGGTGAGTAGAAGCAATGGCGAATCGGCATGGCTGTCACATGTTGTGGTCAAATTGCTCACATCCATGGTCTAACTACATGTTCCGGGAGTCATACGCCCATTGCAGGAGGGCCTGGCGTTGTCTCGGGCGACAGTGGAGATCGCCTGGTTGGCAGTGTTTGACGAGCTGTGCCACATGTCTTCGCATGGCGAGCCAGCGTTTGACTTGGCGCTCGTCGTCTTGGCATCGTCGGCCCAGATAATAGCGGCAGTACCACTGAAACCACCCGCGCGGATCCTCCGGGTAAATCCATCCCCTAGCTTGCCAGCACGCGAGCGGTTGGGAGGCGCTGACTCCAAAGTAGTTTAGTGCCGGGTCGTGCTTGAGCTGACTCAGTCTGGCCCCCTCAAACCAGTCTGCCGGAAATTCATTGGCGCAATCCGTCATGTACTTTCCGCCAAACACCCCAAGTCCGAGCATTTCCTTCGGGGTCAGCTGAGGTTTGAATTCCGGGTGGAAGTTTACCCCGATAGGTTCGGAAAGCTCGTAACCATAACCATGTTGCATAGTGTCGTTTACTACTACCATTTTGAAACGCCGCGCCCCTGCCCATCGTCATCGGGTGCCTTTGACTGGGCTCTCTTCTCTTCAAGCATTGAGACGATGCGGTCAAGCAAAACCCTTGTTTGCTCAGTAGCTACTGCGTTCTTGTACGACATCAGGATGAGCTTGACGGAGACAAGAAACACCCCAGCCTCCAACAGCAAATCCTTGGTGAAACCCTTAAGAAATATCGCCAGGACGAACAGTACTAGAGTCAATACTATTACCGCCAGTGAGCGCAAATCTAGATATTTTTTCATAAACTCTTTTGTTCACGAATAAGTCGGCTTCCGGTCCTCTTAGAGCCCATTCGAGTTCGGTGGCGCTGTTTACTTTCGGTCTGCTCTCATATATCTGCACTCCCTCGACGCACGCGGTGAAGCGCAAGACTTGGCCATCCGGAATCCGCAATTGCGGACTTTGTGATGGCTTCTGGGTTGCAAAAGTGAAAGCACTTGTCATAAACAGGAAGGCCGAAACACATCGCATCAAATGCCTGTCGCTAATGGAGTGTCGGACGAATTTTTGGAGATTTCTAGACACACTTGTAGTGTAGCAAAGTTTTACACAAAGCGCTCACCTTAAGGCGAGAAGTGCTGCACCACCGTGTCGAGGTCTTCGGCCCGAAGACCCCGTGAGAAGTGACGAATACTCTTCATTTTGTTTCCGAACTTAGTAGGCTGTTTAGCTTTTGTCGCGGATGCGCTCCCACTTAGCCGATCATCGACCGTTAATCATTAGAATTCACATAGAGCGGGTGATGCGAGATCGGCGCTTAAGACAAAGGACGTAAATGCCGAGCCCCAAGCCAGCAAGCGAAATGGGCTCGGGTACAGCACCAAAGCTCACGTCATCAATGTAGAAGTCGTTAGGGAACCTATTGAGATTGGTATCCACAATCTCGATCAACGCGCTCGTGCTAGCGCCAGAATTCCATTGCCGGGTTAAAGAAACCCACGTGCCAGTTTCCTCGGGAGCGGTAAAGGAGGCGCCGAGCTGGGTCCCATTGACCTTCACGATGAGGTCTGCCGGCCCTCCGGCTACGGCGGTGGAGACCCATACGCCGAAATTATACGTGGCGCCTAGCGAAACCGTTAATGTTTCTCTCCAAGCTGCCGGGGAGCCGTCCGTTGCGCCGTTCACAATGAGCATATTTCCGGTTCCGGTTGTATGGTCCCCGGTCGGAGCAAACTCGCCATTCCAATTCTGAGGGTCGCTCCGAACCGTAAACTGCCCTTCGGCCGTGTTACCGGCCGGCGCATACTCGTAGTCGGACGCAAATCCCGAGAACCCGGCTGAAAAGTCTGGGTTCACCACGAGGTTTTGTCCTAATGAAAGGGCAGCGAGCCCAACAAGGCTGGTCGTGATAATTATTCTTGTAATCAACATGATTATTCATTCTCCTTCTTGATTCGATTGCAATATCCGAGGCAAATCTTTTTCTAAAATCGGCCCGCGAAACTAGTCTTGTGAGGGCCAGGAGCTCGTCGTATTAGGCTCTCCTCATCATCCTATAGCCCACACCGTTTGATCCACGAAGCTTCGCCACGTATTGGTGAACACAGGCCCCGCCGGACGGATCTGGATTTGGCTTTGCACATTGCGGGTCCCTACCTCCACGTTGGCGCTCGAGCCGTTGACGGTTACGGTGGTGTCGCTGGTAGCCGCCGCGCGTGTGTCGGCGTTCACGAAACGACCTTGCGCATAAGTGTCAGGTTGTACGTTCGCAATTCCCATAGCCAGGTTCCGAAGAACTGGGCCGGGGGGTCCTGGAGGAGGTAAAGGCAATAGGTCTCCCGGATATAAGAACGCGGCACACGCCGGGAAGAGCGGGCTTCCGGGTCCGACCGCGGTGCCGCGGCCGCTCGCGCCCATAAAGATTGAGGTACACAAATCTATGAAACCACCAGCGATGCTGGCACAGTTAGTAGGATCCTCGGTCCAGTTCCAGAACAGGAGCTTAACTTTCGGATTCGCCATTTGCAAAAGGATTTCATAGCGGTTGATTAGCTCGCGATGCCAGGGCAGGAAAACTTCATTGAAGTGCCTATTAGAAGGGCCCCATCGGTGCAGTTGCGCCTGCTTCGTCCAGTACGAATGGGTGGCCGATAGAAGCGTGTCAAAGTCGAGCTTGAATTTTGGCAGCGTGGCAATGTCTATGATCGCCTGTATGTAGTCCGCTCGTTCTTGCGGAGTCGCGTCCGCGGCATTCTTTCGAACCTTGGTAATTTCGGCGCCCGCAAGAACGTCTTGACTGCCAATTGTCCGCACGTTGTCCACCCACGCGCTCGGCCACGGGCTGGTTGTCGTCGCGCTGGTCCAATATATTTTCAATTGATCGGTGGCCACGGAATCGGCGGTCGCCGTGCTTCTGTTCGTAACCCTAACATAAATGTAGTTCGGTCGACTCAGTAGCGGATCGCGCCATAAGGCATTTTGACCCGGTGGCGATACCCACGTACTTGGGGTGAATGGGAGATTGCTATAACCCACCATTGGAGTTTGGGACACCCAAATGTCGGGGGACAAATAGATGAGGGGTGTCCCGTTTGGTTCTGTCCCGTTGTCGCTGACGTCGTCTTGAATATAGAGATCAGCTCCGCTAGCCTGTGCTGCTGCGGGAACGTTAGGAACAGGGGTGGCCAACTTGAAGGTAGCGCTCCTTTCTTTGATGGACGTAAAGCCGCCCGAACCCAAGCTAACAAGGCCGGCACGTGTGTGGCCGATCGGCTGCGTGCCAAGCGCGGAAATGGCAGCACCGGAATTTGTACTTCGGTAGTTTGCCGTTTTGCGATTGAGCGCGCGCCCGTGGTCTTTCTTCGAACGTAGGGCGGTACCGTTCAGAGAAGTATTGGCACGGTCCGCATAACTCGCTGCGATGAGGGCTGTGCCCAATAGTGCCCATCCCACGCCAAACCTCACTTTGGCTCTCGAACCCGTTGTGGTTATCCTTTGCTTGGTTGCGGCCTTGCGCCTCCAACCGGCAAGTAAATCATTGACTACGTGTGACATTGTAATGACCGTCCTCTTTCTTTGTGCCAAAGGCTCGGTTTTGTTCGACGCCGATTTAGACGGCCCCAAAATGGAACTTGAATGGCTACCGGGGAGTTTTGCGCGCTTGCAAGCAGGAGCGCAAGTCAGCTACGTAGCCGTCGGCTGCGTAGCTGACTTGCGCTTAACGCTGGGGGCGGACGCTAAGCCTGCACTGGCAAGAGCGATGTAGGCTGCGAAGACGCGGAGGACCAAGTCGGCGCGGCGGTGGACGTGCAGCTTTAGGTAGAGCCGCTCGATGTGGGTGTGCACGGTGTGAGCGGACATACCGAGCGCCTCAGAGACACTCGCTTCGGGGTGTCCATCGAAAAGGTGGCGTACGATCTGGAATTCGCGGCCGGACAGTTGCAGAGATCCCGCCACCGAATCCCATTCCGCCTCGCTAAGCAGCGCGATGGTATTCATAGAATGGTCTCCTCCCGCGGATGGAGCGGTAGCAGAGCCTCTCGTTTGTGTCAAGTCTTCAATCATTACAATTCCTTCCCTCGCCAGCGGGGACTGACATGTACTCCTTCTGGTTTCGAACCCGCGTAGAGAGTGTAGCGCATAATTAGCGACCGAAACGGAATCTGCGACAAGTTTACGAGACACATGGAAGATCGGCTTTCGCTGGGCCTCCTGGGGAGTCACGCAAGACGGAATTTATCTACTGCATTATGTCGGAAAGTAGATCGAAACAAGGAGGTGAGTCTCCCACAACCCTCGATCTAAAGCAGCTCAAGGTCGTCCGGATTTAGGGTGTAGATCGGGCCTCGTGGAAAGTCTCTCCAAACAAGGACGCCATGCCTTGTCACACCCCACAACAGGCCATCCCATTGGCCGTCGAT
>JBBQMJ010000082.1:0-10898 GCA_038328815.1 Fimbriimonadales bacterium
CAGTTCAGGGCCGCCGTATAGCGTTGGATTCGCCGACCGCTTGAATGCTACGAAGGCGGTCGCCTTACCATCGACCTCCTCATATGACGAAGCGCCCCAGTCGAAAACGCGGGATTCGACAGTGTTGAGCTTAAAAGTCTCTTGGTCGATCGCGAACTTAGGGGGGTAGAAGGAATTCCACAAATCCGTCAAAGCGGAAAAATCAGCGTCTTTAAACGTCCGGCGCATAGTTCATCTTACTAAGATGAGGCAGCCAATTGTCTCAGATGTTCCCCGTAAAGGTTCAGCGCTTCGCGGGTCCGGTTAATTCGCGAGATCATGCTGCCGTCGTCAGCCCTTAAGAATTCGTCGAGATCCGGCGCGGCGACTAAAGCTTCAAAGGCATCAGCGGAGCGGCCCCAGAGAGCGATACCTTGCTCCGCGTCCTCTGAACTGTACAGAAGGAAGGCGACAACGTACTTGCGAACAGGCCCATAATTGGAGTTCATCCAAGCCTTCAATCGCTGATATTCCGTCTCCAGTTTAGGGTTCGGTCCCACTTGCGCGCAGTCACACAGAACTTCAATAAGCTCCTCGTAATTCCGGTAGAAAGATATAAGTTCATCCTGCCTTTCTTGTATAGAAGGTATGGAATCTTTGGCAGCGCGGGCCGCATCCTCACGATCTTTGGCCACGATCAGGATGCGGTTAGACAGCGACCGAAGCGCATCTAGCACTCCCAGAACTCGACGCCGTACTCGTCCTAGGGTTCCTTCACTCGCCATCGCCAGACTCCTTGCGCTTTTCAACGTAGTTCAATTTAAGGTCCCTTACTAATCCATGTACGCTTCTTCGGTCCGATTCGTCCAACTTTGATTCAACAAAGCTTGACAATTGTGCGATCACGTCAATCGCGACCTTTGCCTGGTCAAGGTCTTTGTCCATCTTGCCAGTCATCATGTCGGGCTGAAGGCCTAGCTTCTGCCAGGCAATCATTGCCATCTGATCGATCATCATCGTCAGCACGGAATACACGTCCAGCGGTTCTGCCGGCGTTTTGGGGGTTTCGTCACTCATGAACAGCGATACAGACGTTGGAAACGGCCTTAGCGGTGCGAACGTTGAATATCTTTGGGCAGTTAGAATTCTTCGTCTCCAGAGGTATTCTCGCTGTTCGCAACGCCATGGAAAATGCTCCACGCAACGTCGTCATCATCGGCTCCGGCCCCGCCGGCTATACCGCCGCTTTATATAACGCGCGAGCCGACCTAAAGCCCCTCGTCCTCGCTGGCATTCAGCCTGGCGGACAGCTAATGATTACCACCGACGTGGAGAACTACCCCGGTTTTCCGGACGGGATCATGGGACCTGAGGTCATGGACCTTTTTCAAAGGCAAGCCGAGCGATTTGGCGCTGAGGTGAAATTTGAAGTGGTTACCAGCGTCGATTTCACAAAGCATCCGTTTACCGTGACAACAGCCGAAGAAGAATATAAGGCGAACGCAGTCATTATTTCGACCGGTGCAACGGCCAAGTGGCTTGGCTTGCAGTCCGAGGTCACTTTTGGAGGGTACGGAGTAAGCGCTTGCGCCACCTGTGATGGTTTCTTCTTCCGCGGCAAGGAAGTGGTCGTAGTTGGTGGCGGAGACACCGCCTTAGAAGAGGCGAATTACCTTACAAAGCACGCGAGCAAAGTTTACGTGGTTCACCGCCGAGATGCGTTCAGGGCCAGCAAAATCATGGCGGAGCGCGTAATGTCGAACCCCAAGGTCGAAGTTCTTTGGAATACGATGCTTGAGGAGATCACAGGCGATACGGACCCGGTCAAGAAAGTCACGGGTGTGAAGATCGTTGACACTGTTTCCGGCAAGGCGACCCACCGGCCGATGGACGGTGTGTTCATAGCTATCGGCCACAAGCCAAACAGCGACCTATTCAAAGGCGTGCTTGATATGGACGACGTGGGTTACCTGAAGACTCAGGATGGAAGCACGAGGACCAATATTCCGGGAGTCTTTGCTGCCGGCGACGTTGCCGACAGCGTTTATCGCCAGGCTGTTACCGCCGCTGGCACAGGCTGTATGGCAGCCATCGACGCCGAGCACTATCTGGAGTCGCTGGCTCACTAAATGCTGGGCGTTCTTGCAGGCGTTGTTCTATTTGGCAATCAGGTATTAGCGGGGACATTGATTCCCGAGCCAGGCAAAGCGCCGGCGCGCATAATGCTGTATGTCGGCGACGAGCGCCTTGATCCTCCAAAAATTTCCCCCAAACAAAAGTGGATGTTTGAATGGATGGTCAAAGGCTACGCCCAACTTGAACCAGACACTCAAATAATGGCGCCCCGGATAAGGGTCTTCTCGCAACAGCATAAGGTGTTCGACGATCCTGCGCCCGTCCTTGCCCGCATGGCGATGCGACTTTGGGAGATCAATTATTACCGGCTTAGGACGGATCACGCCAATAAGTACAACGGCCACGTTGTAGACATTTACCTATGCTATGGCGGTAAAGCAGGGGGTGAGCAGCTCTTTGGCGAGGACGACGAGGGCGGCAGGCCGCATCCCGTGAACACGGTTTACATCTACGATCTCAACAGCTTTTCGAGCCCAGTTGAGATGGCCCGAGAGGTCGCTCACGAGTATGGCCACGCCACCCTCACTCCCATCGGTGGGTACCAGGTGCCTGAGTATTGGGCGAACGGATACCTCGGCGAAAAGCTGTACTTGCGGATGTTGCGCGATGAATTGGCGGCAAAGCGCTATGCACCCGCAGACGTAATGGGCGCTTCGCTGCAGGCCCTAAATCACTGGGTGAAGCTGAATGTGGATCCCTTGGTTTTGGCTGCTTCCGCCCGTGCTCCATCCACCGGATTGAAGGGGAAGGGCAAGGCGCAGATGGATGCCGGTCTTGGGCTCATCCTCTATGCGGACACGATCCTGCCGGAGAATCTATTTGCGCGAACGCTGGCGACGCAACCTACTTCCTGGGTCGCTGACTATCCGAAGACGACGCTCCAGGTAGTCGCCGAGAACTCGCCGGTGAAGCTCAAGATTCCGGCGCTCCTGGCCCGGAAAGCGATTTGGGTGCCGCTGGGGAACGGCTCTATTTCGGGCGCGGATGTTTTGGAGAAGCAGGACGGATGGGCGAAGGTATTACCGAAGGCCAACACGCCAGTAGTCTTGTCGGGCTCCACGTTTATGGAGTGAAGGTCGTGTGATTATGCGAATTCTTGGCGGAAAACCAAAAGATGGTGTTCCTCATTGGAAGAATCGCATTGTTGCTTGCTGGGAGGAAGTGTGTCATTCCGAACTCCGTGTGAGGAATCTCGGCCGTCAGAGTTAATTGGTAGCGGACCGCGTATCCAGAAACAATTAGCGCTTCCAGCTAGGACTCTCACACAGAGTTCGGGATGACAGTCTCATCGAAATCTGTTGCTATGAGACTTCATCGGATCACCGTGCGACTACACTGACCCATTGGCCCCGACTAATTCGCGACTTGCGCGGAATGTGCCTCGCAAAGCTTCTTGGCGTAATCCCAGCCCGAAAACGGCTCAAATCCGAACGGGGTAGGAGTCACCGCGGCATCTTCGCCGAATCCTGTATACGCCTTGTAGTCAAATTTGACGTGAGCTACTTGGGACTCCACGATGGAGCGCGCGAAGGAAAGAGCGTCCTCATAGCTTTCAAATGAGGCAGCCTCGTAACTTTCGTCGTCGTCCATGTAATGAAGATTGTCGTAAACCCGGACGACGAATTGGGTTGCCGACTCTAGACTGTGAACTTCGCCCACTCACTACACTTTACGATGGAATTTGTCGATTCCATGACTGAAGTTAGCCTCTAGCCCAGCGGAGCGTCGTCGCCATCACGTTCCATAGTCGCCAATTCGATGTCTCGATCCCTATTCTTGACGGTTTCGCGCTTCCCCCAGCGAACAAATGTAATAAATCCAAAAAGGCAGATGAATATGACGAAAGCGCTTATTGCGATGAGCAGCGCTGCCAACTGATTCATCGTCATGAGGTCATCGGCGAGAAACATCAGGCGCCCCGCCATCGTTTGAAGGGAATTCGCATCGGCGGCTTCATTATGACGGCCAAGGGGGTACCGCCGGTTGATGCTGCTTTAGTACACTGGAGCTATGGCTACATCCCCAATACAGTCACGCTCGATGTGGAGCGAACTGGTCAGGAACGGCGTGCAACAGATGGTGGAGGAAATGAGCCACGAAGAGTGCATGGAGCTGACCGAGCAATATGGCACCCATAACTATCATCCGCTCCCGGTGACGGTTGCCAAGGGCGATGGCTGCTATGTCCAGGATGCTAACGGCAAGGAGTATGTGGACTGCGTGGGCAGCTACTCGGCCATGGCGCAGGGGCATTTGTCCAAGTACGTGGTCGAGACGGCGGTTGAGCAGCTCAAGCATCTGACTTTGACGAGCCGCGCCGTTTACACGCGCGAGATGGCGCTCTTCCTGAAGGCGGTTTGCGAATACACCGAAACAGACATGGCTTGCCCCATGAACACGGGCGCGGAAGCGGTTGAGACCGCGATCAAGCTCGCTCGTAAGTGGGCCTACACGGTTAAGGGCGTGCCGGAAGATAAGGCGGAGATCATCGTCGCCGAGGAAAACTTCCACGGCCGCACCACGACGATCATTGGCTTTAGCTCTGAAGCGCAGTACAAGAAGGGCTTTGGTCCGTTCACTCCAGGGTTTATAACGGTTCCGTTCGGCGATGTTGCGGCCTTGAAAGCGGCGATTACGCCAAACACGGCCGCCGTGTTGATGGAGCCGATTCAGGCTGAAGCCGGCATTCTTTTTCCGCCGAGCGGCTTCATGGCTGATGCCCGAAAGCTTTGCACCTCGAACAACGTGCTTCTGGTTTGGGATGAAATTCAGACCGGATTCTGCCGCACCGGCAAGAAGTTCGCCTGGCAGCACGAGGACGCTCGCCCGGATATGATGTGTCTTGGTAAGGCGCTTGGCGGTGGTCTTGCTCCCGTGTCAGCGGTTGTTGGCCGGCGCGGGGTTATGGAAGTCTTCCACCCCGGCGACCACGGCAGCACGTTCGGCGGCAATCCGCTGGCAGCCGTAATTGGGATAGCTGCGATGGCAGAGCTTGAAGTGAGCCGCCTAGAGGACGTTAGCAGAGAGATGGGTGAAAGACTGTTGCAAGGATTTAGGGCATTGAAGCATCCGGCCGTTGACGAAGTGCGTGGGCGAGGGCTGCTTGTGGGCCTTGAAGTGAGAGCCGGAACCGACACGGCGAAGCTGCAGGATGCTTTCTTGCGAGAGGGAATCCTGACCAAGGAGACGAGGCATCGCACGTTCCGGTTTGCTCCTCCTTTGATTGTTACGCCTGCGGTGGTAGACGATATCGTGAATCGGACGCGGCATGCGCTAGAGGATGTCTAGTTGGGAGGGACTCGGTCCCTCGGATCCATCCGGAATGGTCGCTTGACCGAAGGCCGGTTTTCTCGATCCCAACCAACTGTGGCACCGGAGGACCCGATGGAACGGGTCCCTCCCAGCCTGTCGCTTTCTCGGACGCAGGTACGAACCATCAGCGACTACATGTCGGCCCGAGCAGGTACCGTCAACTCATGAGTGGCTCCGACGTTGAAGCGATTTATACCGACCTTGATTCCAAGAACGACTACACTGGTTACCTTCGCCTCGACAAGGTTCTAAGCGCTCAGGAGCCGAGGTCCAATCCTGTCCACCACGACGAGCCGCTGTTTATCATCCAGCACCAGACATCGGAGCTTTGGATGAAACTCATCATTCACGAATTAAGGGCTGCAGTTGCCTCTGTCAAGGCGAATGAGTTAGAGCCTTGTTTCAAGATCCTGGCACGCGTCAAGCAGATTCAACGAATGCTATTCGAGCAGTGGGCTGTTCTGGAAACGTTGACGCCGAGCGAATACGCCGAGTTCAGAGGTGTCCTGGGCCATGCGAGCGGGTTTCAGTCGTACCAGAACCGCATGATCGAGTTCCTGCTCGGCAATAAAGACGCGAAGAAGCTAGCGGTTTTCAAGCATAAGCCTGATGTCCACGAGGAGCTAACAGACCTGCTCAACAGCCCGAGCCTGTACGACGAGTTCTTGCGCTACCTTTCCCGCAAGGGCTACCGGGTTCCGAAGGGCTGTATTGAACGAGACTGGTCGCTGCCCTACGAGGAGAACCAAGCCTTGATTGCCGTCTTCAAGCAGATCTACGACAAGCCAGAAGTAGATTGGGCAGCTTACGAGATGTGTGAAAAGTTGGTGGACGTGGAGGAGTATTTTGCCCTTTGGCGGTTCCGACACGTGAAGACGGTGGAGCGGATCATCGGCTTCAAGCGCGGGACTGGTGGGAGTTCAGGGGTTTCTTTCCTGAAGCAGGCGCTGGACATTCGGTTGTTTCCCGAACTTTGGGACGTCCGCACAGAAATCGGCGCTTAGAACTAGAATAGGAAATGCCCTACGCAACTCGAATTAAGCCTGGCTCCAAAGTTGATTTGAGCGAGATTGATCCTGGCTACCATGACGGGATGCAGAAGGAGTTGGCGGAGCAAAAGACTCTGGAACTGGGCAAGCAGCTCAGTGAACTTCAGGAGCTGATGTATGCGAGCGGGCAGAAATCGCTGCTGGTTGTCCTCCAGGGCATGGACACCAGCGGCAAGGACGGCAGCATCAAGAGCCTGCTGCATTACATCAACGCTTTAAGCTGCCGCGTGACGCCTTTCAAGGTCCCTTCCGAAATTGAGGCCGCCCATGACTTTTTGTGGCGGGTGCATGCGGAGGCGCCACGACTTGGGTGGACTTCAATCTTCAACCGCTCGCACTATGAAGACGTCATTGTGGTTCGTGTTCATGATTTGGTGCCGAAGAAGGTTTGGAAGAGCAGGTTCATCCACATTTGCCAATTCGAGGAGCTCCTTCATGACGCTAACACCATCGTCTTGAAGTTCTTTCTGCATGTCAGTAAGGAAGAGCAAGCGGAGCGGCTGATGGCACGGGAAGAGGATCCGGATAAGTCGTTTAAGCTATCGGTCGGAGACTGGAAGGAGCGGGAACTGTGGGGCGATTATCAGGAGGCTTATCAGGACGCCATGAGCAAAAGCTCAGCGTCTCATGCGCCGTGGTTTGTGGTTCCAGCCAACCATAAGTGGTTTAGGGATTTGGCGATCGTGGAGGCTCTGGTTGACACCCTAAAACCGTACAAGGACGAGTGGAAGGATTCGCTGAAAGAGCGCGGGGTGAAGGAGCGAGCGGAGTTACAGGCATTTAGGGCGACGCAGAAGAAGAAGTAGCTGATGGTGCGGCTAAGAATGAGAAAAATGAGCGCCATTCTGATGGGTTCTTGACATTTGCAGCAGCGCTGCTCATTAGCCTCACATACCTAACGATCGTTGAAATGGGAACGGTCAAGAATCTGATTTTTGGCCTTGCTATTGGGATCGCTATCGGGATTATTGGTGCCTTGGTCTGCAAGGAGCCCGGGTCTGGCGCGAATAAAAGCCAACGGTATACATATCTGCTTGCGTGGCTCTTTGGCGACGCGGTACTCGCTTCAGCTGTAACTTCGGCCGCTAGGACAATTCATCCAGATGGTCAGAGCTGGATAGCAGCATTGTCATGCATCGCATCCTTCCTCCTCATCAACACTTATGGCATGTTTCGGAGGCTGTCAACACAAGAGCTCCCTCCGGATGGCCGTGTTGACGCAACCCGCGCGAATTAGCAACTTCTCCTCTTGCCGCTCCGTCGGGAGGAGGAGATGTCGCGAATGCGACAGAGGAGGTTCCGGTGCCCAATGGCCGTTACTACGGCTTTTCGGAGTCACCTCCTCCGTCTCGACGAGAGTCGAGCCACCTCCTCCTCTCGCGACACCGAATCGCTCCAAGAGGAGGAGTTGACGCGTGAAGGGTCATGAGCCTTTGGACTTCCGACGCAAGATTCCGGTAGACCACGCCTTGCCAAACTGGCTAACCTATAGCCATGCCGCTCTCCAAGAAAGAAGTCACGCTTGATCCCGCGAATTGGGAGGAGTTTCGGAAGCTGGGACACAGGATGATCGACGATATGGTCGATGATCTTACGTCGCTTGCCGAGGCTCCCACTTGGCAACAGATGCCCAAGGAGATCAACAAAACACTCACGATGGAGCGGCTACCGCGCGAGCCTCAGGGCGCCGAACAGGCGTACAACGAGTTCTTAACCAACATCCTGCCTTACCGGCTCGGCAACACTACGCCTAGATTTTACGGTTGGGTGATGGGTCCGGGGGTGCCGCTGGCTTCGCTCGCCGACATGCTTGCCTCGAACATGAACCCCAACTGCGCGGGCGCTAATCAGTCGTCGCACGTGGTGGAGCTTCAGGTGGTCGAGTGGATGAAAGAAGCGTTGGGTTACGATCCGGCGGCCAGCGGACTCCTTGCGAGCGGTGGTAGCATGGCCAACCTCATCGGGCTTAACGTTGGCCGCTTTGCTAAGTGCGGTTTCGACGTGCGAAAGGACGGTCTGGCGGGCGGACCTCGCCTGACGTTCTACGGCTCGACAGAGACCCACAGCTGGGCGGTGAAGGCTTCAGAACTTATGGGCCTTGGCAATTCGGGCTTTAGAACCGTTCCCGTTGATGCCGATTTCCGGGTGGACATCGAAGCGCTGAAAGCACAGATACAGAGAGATCGGGCTGCCGGGATGAAGCCGTTTTGCATCATTGCAAACGTGGGAACGGTCAATACAGGTGCGGTCGATGACATCAACGCCCTGGCCGATATCTGCGTCAAAGAGGACTTGTGGCTTCATGCCGACGGCGCATTCGGTGCCTTGGCGGCTATTTCGCCGAATCTGAAAGAGCGGGTTGCAGGGCTTGAGCGGGTCGATTCGGTCGGCTTCGATCTTCATAAATGGATGTATCTGCCCTTCGAGATCGCCTGCATTTTGATAAAGGATCCGGTTGCTCACAAAGGCGCGTTTGCTACCCACGCCGCCTACCTGAAGACAGCCGAGCGAGGGCCGGTGGCCGGTCCATTGACTTTCTCTGAGTCGGGCTATGAGTTGAGCCGGGGCTTTAAGGCTTTGAAGGCTTGGATGTGCTTGAAGGCGTATGGCATTAAGCCGTTTGCGGAGGCGATCGAGATGAACGTTGAGCAGGCCGAGCATCTGACGGGGATTATCGAAGGGGCGGCTGATTTGGAACTCATGGCCCCAACTTCATTGAACATTGTATGCTTTCGGTACAAACCGTCTGGGCTTTCCGACGAAGTGTTGAATGCAATCAACGAAGAGACGCTGCTTCGGATTCACGAGCAGGGTTTGGCGGTGCCGTCATCGACAATGATCGACGGGAAGTACGTGATTCGGGTCGCAATCGTGAGCCACAGAACGAAGTTCCATGACTTGACCGATCTGGCGGCCGATGTCCAGCGGATAGGCGCCGAGGTTGCTGCCGAGACGGCGAATCCGGTCGTTTGACGGTTTCATTGCGTAGATTCGTTGAGATTAGTGTCATCCCGAAGTCCGTGTGGGGGATCAAGCTGGACACGTTAATTGATTTGGGACGCGCGGCCCGCTACCAATTAACTCTGACCCCTAGATTCCTCACACGGAGTTCGGAATGACATGTACTCCTGCCTGGCAGTGTTCCTACTCTGTAGGTCTGGATGGACCCGATGGAACGGGTCCCTCCCGGTGATCAATCCTTGTATGGATCGTACTCGTCCTCACCCGCCATCGCCACGCCTATCGGCGTCAACGTATGCAGGATTTTCACGGTGTTCGCGTGGAATGCCAAGACGTCAGGCAGCCGCTTGTACGCTTGCGGCGACTCGTCGGTCCCGGCGCCCCTAAGTTCCACACCCATCGGACCAATCCAGCCGAGCATGTCCTCACGTGAAATCTGCCCACCCGATCGACCGCGGTTCTTGTAGTTCATCCGTCCCGCCGCTTGGGTGCGACTCATGACTCGACCGGCTCCATGCACCGTCGAATAAAGAGCCTCCGCGCTTTCCGCAGAATCAACTCCTTCCAAGATCACCGACATATCGCCCATACTTCCGCCGACGAAGCCTTTCTGACCCGGAAACGCAGGCGTCGCGCCCTTGCGGACGACGACCAATTCCTCTTCGCCGTGCATCTCCTTCCAGGCGAAGTTATGGTGGTTGTGAACTTCCTCCACGATCTCCGCGCCAAGAATGGTGGCAACGCGCGAACAGACCCAGTCACGGCCGGCGTAGGCGTATTGCCCGGCAAGCCCCATAAGCTCCCAGTAATCCTTCCCAAGGTCCGTGTCTAGCGAGATAACGGTGGGTGGGGCATCCATGCCATCCGTTGCGCCAGCCTTCTGAAGGGCTAGGGTTGCGACGCCGTGGCCGAAGCCACGGGACCCAAAGTGGACTCCAATCCAGACTTGATCTGCCTCGTCAACAAACAGGTCCACGTAGTGGTTTCCCGATCCGATCGTCCCAAGCTGCACTCGCGCCTTCTGCTTCAGGTCGCGAAAAGCTTCGCGCCAGATCTTCCAGGATTCGCTCTCGAACAGAGGATGCTCGACGGTTTCGTCATTGCGACGGCCGACTCCGAAGGAAAGGGTCTTCCAGATGTCGTCCATCAGCGCCGCGATGTTCTTGCGAACCTCAGCGGCAGGCACGTCAAGCCTTACTGCCTTGTTTCCACAGGCAATGTCGTAGCCAACGCCAGAAGGAGACACCGCATTACGATAAGCCACGACGCCGCCAATTGGCATGGAATAGCCCTTGTGCCCGTCAGCGCACAGGGTTGCTCCAGCGACTGTGCCCGAACCATCATGGTCGGTGCCGCAGACCGTGATCTGCTTCAGCGTCGCTTCGTCGTGTTCTCCAAAGATTTTCATTTCATTTCCTTTCGCGCGTTGGGGACAACCTCGGGAGCGACCCAGCGGCTCCA
>JBBQMJ010000083.1:0-10849 GCA_038328815.1 Fimbriimonadales bacterium
GGACATCCAGACGGCGACCCACTGGATGCAGCATCAGCCGTACATCAATTCAGGCCAGATGGCGATCATGGGTGGCAGCTATGGTGGCTACATGACAAACTGGGCGGTAGGCCACTGTAAGGATTTCAAGACCGGCATTACCGACCGTTGTGTTTCGAACCTTGTTTCGATGGGAGGCAGTTCGGACTTCCCTTTCCAGCCAGATACGTACTGGAAAGGGACACCTTGGAGCAACCTGGAGAATATCAAGGAGCTCTGGAAACAGTCGCCTATTGCCTATTTCGATCAAGTCGATACACCCATGCTGATCATCCACAGCGAAGGCGATCTTCGCTGTAATGTCGAGCAGGGCGAGCAAGTGTTTTCGGCGTTGCAGCAGAGGGGGATAGAGTCGCGGTTCGTAAGGTATCCGCAATCGACGTTTCACGGGTTAAGCCGGTCTGGTCCGCCGGATCTGCGGCTGCATCGATTGGGCGAGATTGTGACTTGGCTGGACAGGTTCTTAAAGTAGTCGCAGGGTGACATCTCCCTGCGTCGGAAAGCGGGCGGAAACCGTTGTGACGGTGGCCGGTGACTGTTTTGAAGAAAAGCGATTTGCGCCTGGGGTGTATTGGTTCTGTAGGGGCTTACGTGGGCCTGATGGCCTTCTTGGTCTTGCAAGCGACGACAACCACGGCCCAAAAGGATTGGCCACAGGCGATTTCACTGAGTCTGTTTTACGGAACGTTTCTCCTCGGCATTCCTGGAGCAATGCTCGGATTCCCGATCACTATCCTGTTAGCGAATCTAGTGCACTGGATCAACGGCATAAGGAAATCGCGGAACGTGAAATAGAGGTGCCGGATGTGTTGAGGCCGTCTCGATATGTCGGATCTGTTAGTAGGCCATCCCGAGTGTCGATGGACCGTGATCGAAAGCGCGGCGTTACCACGAGGACGCGGCGTGACCAATGCCGGTTCCTCCACTTCGCCTCTGCTCCGGTCGGAATGACAGCGGGGGATTTAACTTCTCTCTTGTCCCCTGTTTCGACTGGCTCTACTGCCTAGTTGTCAATGTGCTGGCTGGTTTGCGTTCCAATTGTTTGACTGCTGGGGTTTGGGTGGGTATCGGTAGACGTTCGTTTTCGCACGGGATTAGGGGTCTTGGGTCTCATCTGGTGGACGCGGAAATTGACCTTTTGGGGGTTTTGATAGTTTTGATAGGCCCTTTGAAGGTGAGACAATGAGCAGGCCACGCAAGGGACGCGAAGGTGCCTGAAGCGGTTAGGAGCGGGAATACCCGCGGGGTGGCGGGCCGCTCTGGATATCGCTTCGCATCTCTTTATCGCTACCATTAAGTCGAGATCAAGGATAGTGCAATAACATGTTTTTACGGGCGTTCCGTATTCTAATTTCATGGGCTCGTGCCAATTCGCAATTCCAACCCTCGGTGACCGAACAAGCCGCTATTGCTGAATGAAGCCACCCCGGAACGCCGGTAACGAGAGCGCGGCGTGACTCAAAACGGTCCCCGCTTCGCTTTTTATAGCTACGGTCTGGATGACGATCCGAGGACGGGTGGCACCATGACAGCCTCGAACCAACCTGCGCTTACCCGCTCTCGTTCACCTGGCATTGTCACCTGATTGACGGCGGCGAAATCCAACCACATCCGTTTTTGGCGCGAAATTTGCAGGTTCTAATCATCGTTAAGTCCAGTCCGTAAAGAAACATTCATTCCATTTCTTGAACCTCCAAATCCTGGAGCGGCCCCCCTCAGGCCGCTCCTTTTTCTTTGCGAACTTACGGCCGAGCGGGATCGTCAATTGGCAGGACTTCGCAGATAAAATCGCGCTGCTTCCATTCCGGTATCGGCGCTTGCTCATTTGGCTTCGGATTGAACCGAGACGCCGCCTCGACTTTCATCTTGGGGATGTATCTCGGGCAGTTCGGGAATGCCTCTCTAACATGAACGCGGACGACGAGTTTTGCGCCCGGGAAATCGCCTAGAAGGGGGTCGTTGGGATCGATCGAAGCTTCACCGTTGACCCTCAGGCGCGTTTGCCTTTCAAAGTCGATGAAAAGGAGACCAACGTGCGGGTTCACCAGCGTATTGCCAAGCGACAGGTACATCCCGTTGCCGTTGTAGTCCGGAAAGACGACCGTGCAAGGATCTAGGGCCTGTACAAAGCCGGGATCGCCGCCGCGGTAAGAGCAATTAGGCCGCCCTTCAGCGTCGGCTGTCGCCAGGAAGAACATGAATTGGCTTTCGATGAGGGCCTTGTCTTGTTCATCGAGCTGGGTCTGCATCATCCGCTCTTCAATTCGGTCGGCAAGGCGAACAGAGTCAAATTGCTCCTGGAGTTTGCGGTTGCCTTCGTGATAGACCTTGGACATGTCGCGATTATACGACGGCCCTACTTAGCGCCCAGCTCTTTGGATCGCTCGTATGCCGCCTGTACAGCCTTGGCCAGAGCCGTTCTAAACCCAGCTTGATCCAGCTGAAATAGCGCCTCCGAAGAGGTGCCGCCCGGCGATGTGACGTCGTTGCGGAGTTGGGCTAGATGCTGGCCGGTTAACTTTGCGTATTCGGCAGATCCAGATGTTGTTTGGATGACGAGGCGTTCCGTCATATAGCGAGGCAGACCCATGCGGACGCCCGCATCAACCAAGGCTTCCATGAACAGGAAGACGTACATGGGGCCGGTACCGGAAAGTGCAGTCGCCATATCGAGATAGCGCTCGTGGTCGACATAGACTTCTTCACCTAAAGCTGCCAAGAGCTGGCCGATTTGGGCGCGCTGGATGTCGGTGACATCTTTGGACGTCGTCCAGACCGTGATGCCTTTATTGATCTTGCCCGGAGTGTTCGGCATTGCGCGGGCGACGAGTTCATGGGATAGCTCGCGATGGATGGTGTCCATGGTCACGCCAGCGGCGATGGAGATCACGACAGAGTTCTTGGAAAGCTTTCCCTTTAGGTCGTGGAGCACTTCGTGAGCCATTTGCGGCTTCATCGTGAGCAGAGTAAAATCTGCTTTGTCAGCGGCTTCCGCGTTGTTGGTCGTTGTTCTGATTCCGTATTTATCGGTCAGGGTGGCAAGTCGTTCTTCGCGTGGTCCTGATGCGATGAGATTCTTGGGCGGCAGGCCAAGGTTCAGCAGTCCGCCAATAATCGCCTCCGCCATCTGCCCTGCCCCAACCAAAGCAATCGTGGAATCGTTCAGCATCGTTTGGCAAGTGTACAAGGGATTGGTCCGGCCATTTTGCGAGTCCGCGCTATCGCCCTGACCACAGGGTATGAGGTAGTTGCGAGCCAAGTGGCTACTTACGGCGACAGGTCGCCAGGAGGTGGCTAGAGATAGGTAGCCAGAGCACTGCCAGGTCAGCGCACTCCAAAGACTCGTCACAAGTCACCCTTCGAACAATTCAGGTATCATTCACCTTCACGCCCATAGTGGGCCTGAAAAACAATCTAGCCACGAGTCAGGCAAGGATCCCCTTCGCCGGGTGAAACTGAACCTATTCGACAACGGCGGGAGAATAAATGGCGAAAACATGTCTTGTTGTCAAACAGAAGCGCAAACAAAAATTTAAAGTGCGCCAATACAACCGTTGCACCCTTTGTGGTCGACAGCACGGTTATTTCCGATTCTTCGGCATTTGCCGCATCTGCCTGCGTGAGAAGGCCCATCAGGGTCAATTGCCGGGCGTGAAGAAGTCGAGCTGGTAGGACCCAGGAGGTTATAAGAAATGCATAGCGATCCCATCGCCGACCTTCTGACGCGTATCCGCAACGGCGCACAAGCGCGCCTTGCTACCGTCGAGGTCCCCCATAGCAAAATCAAAGTTGAAATCGTGAAGATTCTCGAGGCAGAAGGCTTTCTGACCGGCCACGAGATTACGAACGAGACCAAATTTCCCACCATTAAGGTGCATGTGCGATATGACGCCAAGCGCCAGCCGATGCTCAAGAGCCTGAAAAGGGTGAGCAAGCCTGGTCTTCGCGTTTACAAGGAATGCACGGAGTTGAAGCCTCTTCGCTCCGGTCTATCCACTCGCATCATCTCCACGAGCCAAGGCTTGATGACCGACCGAGAGGCGCGAAAGCGCAAGGTCGGCGGCGAAGTCATTTGCGAGGTGTATTGATATGTCGCGTATTGGACGAGCACTCATTACAGTTCCGGCTGGTGTGACCATTTCAGTGGACGCAGCCAATGTCGTCACCGTCAAGGGCCCGAAGGGAGAACTTTCCACTCCGATCGCTCGCGAGCTTACGCTCAAGCAGGAAGAGGGCAAGGTCGAGATCGAGCGACCTAACAACTTACGCAGAGCGCGAAGCCAGCATGGCCTCGCTCGAACGCTTGTGAACAACATGGTCGAAGGTGTCACGAAGGGACACGCCAAGACCCTGGAAGTCATCGGTGTTGGTTACCGTGCGACGATGGAAGGCCGAAACCTTCTGCTCAATATGGGTTACTCGCACCCGGTACGCATTGCCGCCCCCGCAGGAGTGACCTTTGAAGTTGCAGCGGACGAGAAGACTCGTGCGCAGCAGGTAAAGATCTCCGGCATCGACAAGCAGCTCGTCGGCCAAATGGCCGCCGACATTCGCAAGGTGCGAAAGCCTGAGCCTTATAAGGGCAAGGGTATTCGCTATCAGGGCGAAGTGATCAAGCTCAAGGCCGGTAAGCGCGCCGCAGCGAAGAAGTAAGGAAGACCAATGCCTAACAAAACAAGAGCAGAACAAAGAGTTGCGCGGCACGACCGCCTTCGAAAGAAGGTGGACGGTACCAGCGCACGCCCAAGGCTGGCGGTCTTTCGCAGCCTGAAGCACATCTATGCACAGATTATCGACGACACGACCGGCACAACTATCGTTGCAGCCAGCAGCCAAGAGAAGGATCTCAAGGTCAGCGGGAATGCAGAAGGCGCGAAGCAGGTCGGTACGAAGCTAGCTGAAAGAGCGAAGGCAAAGGGCATCAACGCCGTTGTCTTCGACCGAGGCGGTTTCCGCTATCACGGACGAGTTGCTAATTTGGCAACCGGCGCTCGCGAAGCGGGACTGGAGTTTTAACTTATGAGAATGATGAACCGTCTCAGCGGCAAACGAGAAAGCCGCAACACTGAAGGTCCGCAGCTCGACGTTCGCGTCGTGCGCACCAACAAGGTGTTTAAGACCCACAAGGGAGGTAAGACCGCATCTTGGTCCATCCTCGTTGTTGTGGGCGACAATAAAGGTCAGGTCGGAGTCGGCCTTGGCAAGGCCCGGGGCATTCCAGACGCGATTCGAAAGGCTGAGGAAGCCGCCCGCAAGGCGATGTTCCCGGTCCCGATGATCGGCAGCACTATCTCTCACGAGATCACTGCTATTAGCGGCACTGCCAAGGTCATCCTGCGCCCAGCAGCTGCCGGTACCGGCGTTAAGGCTGGCGGCGCGGTTCGAGCGTGCTTGGAAGCGGCTGGCATTCACGACGTGCTTGCAAAGTCTCTTGGCTCGCGCAACGCCATTAACATGGCTTACGCGACGATGGAAGCGTTCAAAGCTCTCAGCTCACCCGAGTTGGTAGCCGAGCGGCGCGGCCTGGAAGTCAAGCAGCTCGTTCCTTGGCTTGAGAAGGCTAGGAAAGAGGAGGCGGACAATGCTGCGTATTAAGCTTGTGAAGAGCGTTATCGGGCACACGCCTCGCAACCGCGCGACTGTCGCTGCGCTTGGACTTCGGAAGACCCATTCCGTAGTCGAGCACGACGACACGCCGACGATTCGCGGCATGATCCATCACGTCAAGCATCTGTTGGAAGTGACTGAGCACGAAGGCGAGGCTAAGAAGAAGCAGTCTCCGTTCCAGCGCCCGATGAAGCGAGATGCGAATTACGTTAAGCCCGTAAAGAAAAAAGCTGAGGCAAAGCCGAGAGCGGCCCTTGTAGCTGCCACTCCTAAGCCAAAGGCTGCCAAAGCTGCACCTGTAGCCAAGGCTGAAGCCAAGGTAGTAGCCAAAGCCGAGCCAAAGGTCGAAGCCAAAGCCGCCGCCAAGCCGGCAGCCAAGGCCGCCCCGAAAGCCGAAGCTAAGCCAAAGGCCGCAAAGGCAGCAGCTAAGAAGGACAAGTAGCTTGATTCTCGTTTGGTAACCCAGACGAGAATCCATTCAACTGAAACGAATTAAAGAAGAGCAGTAATCATGAGTCTGAACAATTTCAATCCATCAACCGGAAGCTCGACGCGGAGGCGCATCGTGGGACGGGGCATTGGTTCTGGCATGGGCAAGACCGCAACGCGCGGCACCAAGGGCCAGAAGGCTAGACGACAAATCCACCCGAATTTTGAAGGTGGCCAAACGCCTATCCAACGCCGATTGCCAGTCAAGAAGGGTTTCACCAACATCAACCACAAGGAATACGCAATCGTAAACCTGGACGACCTTGAGAAGCTATTCAAGGCCGGCGATGAAGTGACGCCCGACGTACTTATCAAGAGCGGAATCATTGGCGACGTCCAAGACGGCGTCAAGATTTTGGGCTTCGGATCATTGACAAAGAAGCTGAAGGTGCATGCGCACAAGTTCAGTAAGAGCGCCGCCGAGGCGATCTCCGCCAAAGGCGGGGAGGCCATCTCTCTGTGAGCGTATTCGGCGGAGGCATGGACTCCGGACCGAGAAGTGATAAGGGTCTGAGCCTCGGGCTCATGCAGACGCTACGCATGGCGTGGGCGGATCCTGAGCTCAAGCAGCGCATTCTATTTGTGCTGTTTATGTTCGGCGTCTTTGTCTTAGGCGTTCACATTCCGGTGCCGATTCCTGGCGTCAGCGCTGAAGATGTTTACAAGAGAATGCAGGACAACGCGTTCCTGGAACTCATGAACACGATCGGTGGCGGCGCTATCCGGCGTCTGTCCATCTTCTCGCTAGGATTGAACCCGTACATAACGGCGTCGATCATCTTGCAGGTTTTAACTCAGGCTTGGCCCGAGTGGAAGAAGGAACTTCAGGAAGGCGGCGAGTACGCACGGCGACAACAGAATCGTCGGACTCGAGCGCTTACACTGTTGCTGTGTTTGATTCAGGGATCAAGCTTCCTTGGCATCATCGCCCAGGGCTTTCCGTCAATTGTTACCAGCGCGGGTGGTTGGTGGTTCGTCAGGATCACAGTCATCGTGTTCTGGACTGCGGGCGCGATGTTTATGCTCTGGCTAGGTGAACAGATTAGCGAGAAGGGCATTGGTAACGGCGTTTCGTTGATGATCTTCGCGGGAATCATCGTGGCTCTCCCGCAGCAGCTTGGGGTCCTTTCAAAGGAATTACGAGATCGTACGCACCAGTGGTATCAGGTTGTAATTCTGCTCGCGATATTCCTGGCGTCAACCTGGCTCGTTGTGTTCTTCACAACCGGGCAGCGTCGAATCCCGATCCAGCATATGCGCCGTAATGTCGGCACCAAGAGCTTGGGCGGGTCCACGAGCTACCTGCCGCTTTCGGTCAACACAGCTGGCGTTATTCCGATCATCTTTGCGGTGTCCTTGCTGTTTATCCCGGCGCAGTTCGCTGCGATGATGCCGCCGACATGGTGGCTTCACGACGCGCTCTTGAAGATGGCGGAATATCTAAATCCGTTAGGGGCGAACGGCAAGTGGATCATTGGATGCACGGCCTATGTCCTGATGATCTTCGGGTTCTCGTACTTCTACACGGCTATCCAGTACAACGTCGAGGACATGAGCGACCACCTCAAGCGGGCTGGCTCGTTCATTCCGGGCGTACGCCCTGGACGCCAAACCAAGGAGTTCCTTGACCAAGTGATCTCCAGGGTCACGATCGTCGGAGCTTGCTTCCTGGCCGTTATCGCCTTGGCGCAATACGTTGGCCCCGCCCTTACCGGCATCCAACGCATTAGCATCATCGGAGGTACGACCCTGCTCATCGTCGTGAGCGTTGCTCTCGACACGATGAAGCAGATCGAAGCGAACCTGTTGATGAAGCAGTACGGCTCTTAGCCCGAGCTTCAACTGAAATAAGAACGGCCCTATCAGGCAAACACCTGAAGGGCCGTAATCTTTTTGCCGCAGCCTCGCCGAAGGTTCACCAGCTCGGATGCTTCTCTCCTCTCTCATGTGAGAACATTAATATGGGCACTTAATACGGGGAGATCAACCCCGTATTCGATACAAGGTATCAGAGCGAGCATAAGGCAGCATTAAGATTCTAAAATGATACGTGCCTTATCGATTGATTCTTATTGGACCGCCAGGTGTGGGCAAGGGAACCCAGGCTTCCTTGTTGGAAAGTCGTCTTGGAATAAAGCCGATTTCTTCTGGCATGATTTTTCGCGCCGAAATCGAGGCGGAAACTGACCTCGGTCGACTTGCGCAAAGCTACATAGACCGTGGCGAATTGGTGCCCAACGGCATTACAGTTGAGATGATGGCCAAACGAATCCGCTCGGATGAAGTACGGCGCCTTGGGTTCGTCCTAGACGGCTTCCCGAGAACGGTCCAACAAGCCGAGCGTCTCACGAAGTTGCTGGACGATATGGAAGTCAGCCTAGATCGCGTGGTCAGCATCGAGGTTGACGAGGACGTAGTTGTTAAGCGCCTTAGCGGCAGGCTTGGTTGCACCATGTGCGGCGAGATTTACCATAGCGAGAGCAAGCCGCCCAAGCGAGAAGGGCTCTGCGACAAGTGCAATGGGCCACTGGTGGTTCGGACTGACGATCAGCCTGCGACAATCAGGGAGCGGCTTCGCGTATTTAGGGAAAGTACTGCGCCAGTTATTGACTATTATGCTGCCGTAGGCCGCCTGAAGAGAGTTGACGGTAGCCGGTCTCCCGAAGAGATATACCAGGACGTGGCCGATTTTGATTCACCTTAAATCCCAGGCTGAGATCGAAAAGATGCGGGCATCCGGACGAGTGGTTGCCCACTGCCTTCGGGCGATGTCAGAGGCGGTTGTGCCGGGTAAAACTTCGCCTTCCGATTTGGATGCCATCGCAGCCCGGATCGTTCAGGAATCTGGTGGTGTGCCTTCCTTTTTAAACTACCGGGGCTACCCAGCGGCCACCTGTATCAGCGTGAATGATGTGGTGGTACACGGCATTCCGGATAAGACACCCCTTCAGGATGGAGACATCATTGGTCTGGACATGGGCGTGGTGCTTGACGGCTGGCACGCGGACGGCGCTTGGACTTACCCCGTTGGAACGATTTCGCCCGAAGCGCAGAGGCTGCTGAACGTGACCCGGGAAAGCTTGTTTCAAGGCATTGCCAAGGCGCGTATTGGAAATCGAATCGGCGACATTTCGGCGGCTGTGCAGAAGTACGTCGAATCCAATGGGTATTCGGTCGTCCGTGACCTCGTCGGGCACGGGATCGGGCGGAAACTGCATGAAGAACCATCCGCAGTCCCAAACTTCGGCCCTGCCGGCAGAGGCGAGGTCATTCGAGAGGGACTGACGATCTGCATTGAACCCATGGTCAACCAAGGGACGTTTAAGGTCGTCACGATGCCCGACGATTGGACGCTCAAGACGTCAGACGGGAAGCTCTCGGCGCATTTCGAGCATACAGTTGCGGTGACGAAAGACGGAGCCGAGATTTTGACGTTCGAGTAACGGTAAGAACGATGTACGCATCGTCCATTCCGGAGCGGACGCTGAGGACAGCGTCCCTACCGAGCTATTCCATCGTCGTACGAATCGCGGCGATGACCCGGTCCGTGTCGGGCAACGCGGCGTATTCGTAAATCGGGTTGTAGCCGATCTGAACATCTTCCCTCGCCACCAGTTGAGGCGGTGAGAGGAACAGGTTCCATCGCTCCGGCACTCGCGTCATTTCGGCGATGACTGCCTGGCCGAAGCCGCACGTCTTCGTGTCCTCGTGCAGGACAACGAGGCGGCCCGTTTTCTCAAGGGATTTCGTGATCGTGTCGTAATCGCACGGGACGATGGACCGGAGGTCGACGATTTCGATCGAACACTCGCCTGTAAGCTTCTCGGCGGCTTCTTGAGCTAACTCAATGGTGTTTCCCCAGGTGACGAGAGTTACGTCCGCGCCCTCTTGAACAATTCGCGCCCTGCCAAACGGAAGCGGCTCAACGTTGCCGACATCGACGTTCTTCCTGAAGATGTGCTTGGGCACTAAGATGAGGGTAGGGTCGTCGCCGTGGATCGCAGTCCAGAAGAGGCCTGCGGCGTCTTCGGGAGTGGACGGAATCGCGATCTTAAGGCCGGTCACGTGGGCCAGCATGCCTTCATTGCTCATGGAGTGCCAAAGAGAGCCACCGGGCAGATATGCGCCGTAGGGGGCATAAATGACCATGGGGCATTTCCACTCGCCGAACGAACGCCATCGCAACGTCGAAATGTTGGTCACCAATTGGTTCCATCCGGGAGAGATGAAGTCAATGAACTGAATCTCGAAAACAGGGCGGAAACCGCTTGCCGCTAAGCCAACCGCAACGCCAAGAATGGTCGCCTCAGCGAGCGGTGAATTGAAGACTTGCTTAGGAAAGGCGTCGGTTAAGCCCTTCGTGAGGCCAAAAACGCCACCTTTGGGGTCTTCGATATCTTCGCCAAAGAAGATTACCTTGGGATCATTCTCAAGCGCCTTCTTGAATGTTTGGCCGATGGACGCGACCATTGTCATTTTTTGACCACCTTGAATAGGCGGTTTTTGAGCGGGCTTGACATCACCCCAGTTGAAATCGTAAACCTCGGACGGCTCGGGATCTGCCTCTTTCTCAGCCTTCAGATAATCGGCGTCGACAATCTCGACCGCTTCTTCTTGCATCTTAGTCCAAGTCGCGTCGTCGAGCTCTCCCGAGGCAATAAGCTCCTCGGCTAGCAGACGAATAGGATCGCGCTTGGTCATCTCTTCGATCTCT
>JBBQMJ010000084.1:0-10829 GCA_038328815.1 Fimbriimonadales bacterium
AATCAGCGGCTAGTTGCTTATTCAGAAATGAAGGCTTGACTTGCTGAGGATGCATGTTGATATCCGCGTGCGTTGGAACGCGGATGTCTTCACAGCGAGCGTATTCGCCGCCGTTAATGTAGAACCTAAAATCAGCGTCAGTCGGCCAAGCGTTCGTCGTGTTAAAGGCGTAGACCATGTCAATCACCCCATCCGAGGTAGCCAGCACGTCGATATCGTAATACACGCTGTCCAGCCCGTTGTGCCAGTGGAATGCTCGCATTGCAGGCAGGATGTTGACGGTGAAAGTCACGTCCCAACTTCGCTGGGGTGTGGAGATGGTGTAAGTAATTTCTTGCCCCATTCCGTATTGAGCTTCCCCTTCACCGTCTCGGAAAGTCACATCAAAATTGATGCCGCTAGTTGACCGCCCCGTCGGCACTTTGATTTCGCTCTCCGTGCTCATCTTTATGCCCCAGGGGTTGTCGTTTCCGTTCGGATACACGCTGATCTTGCATGGCGGGCCAGGATTGGCGATTGTGAAACTCGTGCCTACTGTGAAATGCTGGTCAAGAAAGTCATTGCGCCCGTTCTTATCTTTGGTCGTCTTTGGAGAAAGTAGCAAGGTGGCTTCGTGATCCTGGGGAACCACGACCACTCCAATGTTGACTCCATCAAACTTGGCGCGCATGGGGATCGTTGCCGTTCGCTTATCGCACTCAAGTTCTAGGTTCGCAGTGTGCACTCCGACGTAGTCACCGGCAAACAGGTCGAAATGTGGTTTGAATTCCACGATAACGCGAATCCGCTGCCCTTCTTTGGCATAGATCTGGAATGGGGCGGAGGTCGCCTCGGTCTTGTACATGGACACGGTTTGAAGCGCATCGCCGGGGCGTGCCACGCCGCGAAAGTTTGCAAGGCCTGTCGAAGTTGGCGTTGAAGTCGCCTTCTTTTTTGCCCTCGTCGCCTTGACGTTATTCGCTGCAGCGTCCTGGACGAACGAGGAGGTTTTCGCCACATACATCGCATCAGACATCTCTGCTGGACCCGTGTTGATCAGCGAACCGGTCCATTTCGATGTGGCTCGAAAGTCTAGGAGGCCATCCAGGGCCTTGACGCTGACAATCCTGAAAGGCGAAGTCGTCTTGAGCGTGACGGTTGCCATTCCGTTCGATGGCATATTGATGTAGAGGTCCTGCTGGACAGCCTGGCCGTCAACGAGCCCCCCGAAATTTAGCGCCTTAGGCGTCACGTCGAGTGGCAACAGAGCCTTGAAGTTAGAATAGTTTGACTTGCTATCGTACGTGGACATCGGCACGACCGTGACCCCAGATCGAGGTTTGATCAGAACCCTACGCCCAGTTGATCCTTTCGATGGCGTGGGTGTTGGCACCGGTTGAACTGGAGGGGTCGTCGCAACTGGTGAATTGCCGAGAAAAACGTGCAAGTTGTCTTTGCTCGTCAGCCCACCTAGGCTGGTTGCTTGAGCCTCGCCGGACCGCACCCTCTGCAGTTTCGCCTCGAACAGGGCGGGATGGTTCATTCGGATATAGCTCCAATCCACCAGAGAACCCTCTGTGCTATTGAGCCTTATCTCCTTCGGTGGATGTGTGGTCGTCTGCGCCGGAGTTGTCGTTTTTGTTGCAGGCGTACCGGTAATGATTCTCGGCTTTATACGAATTGGCCGCTGGCCAACACAAAGAACGCAAACGCAGGCGACAGCGCCAATCAGTACAACTTTTCGAACCATCCTTAACCTCATAGACCCAAACAATTGTCCTGCCCGAACCAAACCTGTCTTTCCAACCTGGTGCCGCCCCAGAAGGGGGAAGACCTCTGAGCTCCGGCGAACTGAGGAGGGGGGACTAAACCAAACAATCCCTTCCCCCTGAAGCCAGTATAGCGGCGAATCCTTATTCGATCCGAAACGCGACTATTTGAAGGAGAACTTGTATGTGCGCCAACTTCCCTCATCTCGGTGGCAAGTAAGGCTAATTCCCTGAATGGTGGCGCCGTTTGGAACGTCCACCACAAGTCGAAAACTCTGCTCTTCGCCAGTGGGCACCACTCCATCAAAATTCTCGTTCCTACCGCCCCTGTAGAGCCGGGAATAGGTTTTGAACTCCGTGTTCTCGCCGTCGGAGGTCATGAGGTGAAGGTTGAAATCGCCATACCAAACGCGGCCCGGTTCCGGCGTCACGCCCCTGAATTTAAGTTTGATTGCGACCTGCTTGTAGTCGCCTGGAGTTCCCAGATCAGGAATTTTCGTTGCCATGTCCTCAACGCCAATAACCTGAAAGTCGGAGCCGAGCCAAGGGTA
This sequence comes from Fimbriimonadales bacterium, assembly GCA_038328815.1. Lineage (GTDB taxonomy): Bacteria > Armatimonadota > Fimbriimonadia > Fimbriimonadales > Fimbriimonadaceae > JBBQMJ01. The sequence goes on from JBBQMJ010000084.1 coordinate 2,300, forward strand.
ATAAGTGGCAAGCTGTCCGTCAATCGTGTCTTTCGCGGTGATCCCATCATCGGAGAACGCAGGATCGGCAATCTTCTTGACCTTGCCGCGCAGGTCATAGCGCACTACCGCGGCGGTAGTATCCTGCTCCCGCTGAATGATGAGCTTAGGAACTTCGCCCTGCGCAGGGACGAACATCGCCGCCGAAAGCGTGACCTTTTGCCCCGGTTTTAACTGGACCTCTTTATACTCCGTCTGAGTTCCAATCCAGGGCTGATTCAGTAGCTTGGAATTGACGTCGTCTGCCGAAACGGCAATGATTGCAAACGAGTTGTACCAAAGCCGCGCATCCTGGCCTTTCGGGTTTTGGACCGTGTACTTGATGACAAGCAGCTTCTGATCTTTGAGAGGCACAAAGCTGTTTGCCCGGCCATAGAAATCGCCGCCCACAAATCGGTCCGCGCGATATTCGGCGCTTAGCAAAGTGACGTTAAGTGGAACCTGCTTCCCAATTGTGTAGGTCGTCCCAATCTTCCCAAACTCACCAGGCAATTGATGGGTGCCGAGAACCACCGCCTGCGAGGCACCTGCCTTAACGGGCTTGCCTTTCTGCGCTACTGCAGCGGCTGCGATCATCACCATCAAGAGCGATGCGGGCAAAGTCAAGCAATTTTTCATGGGTGTGGAATTCTGACAGATAGCCAACTGTAGGTGTTCGAGTGGAGTCTCGCTAGACACGAGAACCGCCCGAAACCCTCAATACTTAATACTCAAGACTTTCCCGTCGCCCAAAGCCCCGCGGCCGCTTATCGCCGTTATAATGTACAGCAATGTCTACTGCCCAGCAGCTTGTTGACGAAGCTCTGGATAGGCTGAGCAAGCATCCCGGTTTTGTGGAGCGCCCGAGTCAACGGCACTTAGCCCTCCTGATCTCAGACTTAATCGAGGGCGGCTCAACCGGCACATTCGAAGCGCCAACAGGTCTCGGCAAATCACTCGCCATTCTCATCCCAGCAATCGCCCACGGACTCGCGACCGGAAAGCGGACAGTCGTAGGCACCTACACGAACGTATTGGCTGAGCAGTATTGGCGACAAGATTTGCCCCTCGCTCTAAGCCTCTTCGATGACTCCAAAGACCTGAAAACTCAATTCCTGATCGGCAAGCAGCGATATGCCTGCCTAGCCGCGATAGAACAATACGATCGCGAGCTTTTCGACAGGGTCCATCGAAGAAAGCTGCTTGGCATCGAAACAGAGTTCCGGGCCAACCTGGCCCCCCGCGGCAGATTCTCTACCATGTGGCAGGCCATCAGCACGCCGCCCGTATGCGCCGCTAGGGCTTGCCCGTACTACGAGCCGTGCTTTTACTACGGAGCCCGCAAAGGCGCTCAAACCGCGCACCTGATCATCACGAACCACAACGTTGTCATCCAAAATGCCCTTCTTGCCGTGGCGTCGGAAGAAGAAGCCTCCCTTCTTGGCACGTTCGACTTCCTCGTACTCGACGAAGCACACGACTTTGCTCAGGCGGCAATGAACGGCTTGGAGTTTGAGTTCAGCGAGAGCAAGCTGTCCGCCATGGGCGGCATCGCCGCAGCAGCTCAACGTGCCTTGGTTCCTCTGGCTTTCGCCGACGGACCCCTCATCGACCGAACAACGGAAGAGTACAAGGCGGGCCTCGACCGCGTAGCGAAAGAGCTGACCAAGTTCGATGGAAGCCGAAGTTCCGTCCTCATCGCCAGCCCCGCTGAAATCGAAAGCCACCCTGCAGTCCTACAAAAAATGGACCGCGACATCCTGCCAAGGGCGAAAATCGTGGCCGAGCAGGCCGCCGTTCAAACAGACAAATTCACTTTTGCGCTTCGTTCAATTATCGAGGCCTGGACTGAATCGCAACCCTCCAAGGTCTGGCAAGCCCAAGAGGCATCGCGCAGTTATCTTGGTTATCTCGACTCCTTCGCCATGAGCTGCCGAAACCTCCTCGATCCCCAAGGGGTCGCTGTGAGCCACATTGGCGCTGGGTTTAATCAGGCTTACGTTAGGCAGGACATCATTGGCTTAGAGGCGCCGCTAAGCGAATTGATCTGGAACCGCACACCCTGGGCATGCGTGTCGGCAACCCTGGCGCTCGACGGCGAGTTCGACTTCTTCAAACGCACCACCGGCGCCAAACCTGTATTTTCCGAGATCCTACCGTCCCCCTTTGACTTTGAGACCCAAGCCGCCGCCTACCTGCCGAAGGATGGCTTGATCCCGGACCCATCGATCGCTAGGCGTGAGGGAACAGAAGAGATCTACTACAAGTCGATAGCAAATCAACTGCAAGAGATTATTGTTACACTGGGCGGCAGAACCCTCGCCCTGTTTCACAGCCGAAAAGAAATGGAAGCGATTGCCTCGATGATGAATCTGCCTGAAGACCTGCCGCTTTTGGTACAGCCCAGGTCCGGGGCTGGATCGATTGGCGAAAGATTCGTCAGCCAAGTCGAATCGTCCCTATTTGCACTGCGGTCTTTCTGGACAGGCTTCGATGCCGCCGGAGAAACATGCTCCTGCGTGGCGCTAGTCCGAGTGCCCTTCGAGGTCCCCGTCGATCCTCCCCAACTTGCACGAGCCGCTTGGATGGCATCAAACGGATTGGACCCATTTCGCGAATACTCGCTTCCTCAGGCTAAAATGCTTATGAGACAGGGGGCCGGAAGGCTCATTCGAAGGGCCGAAGACAGGGGAATCGTGGCACTCCTTGACCCTAGGCTTCGTACCAAAAGATATGGTGAGGAAATCGTCGCAAACTTGCCCGTAGCGATGCGAGTTTTTGACGATTTTAGAGATGCGGCAGGATGGTTGCAGTTAGGAGCAGTAACCTCAACTACGGGGCAATAGTCAAATTCAATTGAAAATTTCATTGACCTATTCGATAGTTGTTGGGCGTCTGAAGTATCGACATATATTATCTTGCTAAAATCTAAAGAAGGATGATCGCTGGCCATTAGCGAAAAGGAAACAAATGCCCGTTTGTACTTGGTGTGGAATAGAGAGCAAATCTGACTTGGTGTGTGACTGGTGTAAGCGCCCGCTTGCATTGAGGTCGCTTAGAAAGTCGGATGGACGTTCACAAGTTGATATCTTGAAAGACGGTGACGATGATCGAACTGCCCTAACTCCCCGCGTGATGGCGGTCGCGGCTGTGGTTGCTTTGTGCCTAATTTTTGTGGTCGCTTGGGCGCTTGGCGCTCGCGGCTCAGGTAACTCTTCTAACGACGCCGTTGCAAGCGCCGCTTCGCCCGAGTTTGTTGCCCAAAGAGACTCCGCTTTTACGGGTCGCGCCGCAAACCCTCCCGCCCCAACGCCGGCGCCTGCCCAAAGTGTCTTTCTCCCGGCAGCCATGCAATCATCAAAGCATGCCCCCACGGCTGACGAACAGGCTCGCCCCGGTCAGCAGCCCATTATGCAGCCTGGCCATGTGAGCTTGGTGCTTACCGATGAGGAACGGCAGCCAGCAAACAGCGCCGGACCATCCGTTCGGCTGACCGCGGGTGTCCTCAAATCGCAAGGCGGTAGGCGAGGGATTTCTGTAGGCCACGTCACCATCACGAACACGACGGAAAACAACGTGGTCGATTTCAGGCTTGAGGCCGTGATTAACGGACACACGTACACCCTGCAGCCCTTTGAAGGCACGCTGGAAAGGCCACGCAATATGAAGTCAACAGCCATCGAAGCTGGAGAGAAGATATCGGTTCCGGTGATGGTTAAGGGTTACAACGGCGGCAAAAAGTCCAACGTCGTCCCGGCACGAATCACCATGAACGCGTGGCTAGATTCAGGCCCCAGCGTGATCAAAGACGAATTGCTGACACCCTAGCCCATACGGTCTGGATTGAGGCCCTGAAGCTCTGGCAGGACAAATAACCCGTCCTTGCGTATGAGCTTGCCATCGAAGTGGATCTCGCCGCCTCCATACTCGGGGCGCTGGATGCATACGATATCCCAGTGGATAGCCGACTTATTCCCGTTCCCGCCTTCGCCCTCATAGGCGTTGCCTGGCGTGAGATGGAACGACCCGGCGATCTTCTCATCAAAGAGTGTGTCCTTCATCGGGTGGAGCACTTGCGGGTTATAACCTAACGACCACTCGCCAAATTTCCGCGCGCCCTCGTCTGTGTCCAGAATCTCGTTGATCTTCGCCGTGTTTGAGCCCGCTGAGGCGTCGGTGATCACACCGTCCTTGACCACAAACCGCACGTCCTTGAACTCCGTGCCTTGGTACAGCGAAACCGTGTTGTACTGAACCGTGCCGTTCATTGACCCAGCTACAGGGCACGAGAAGCACTCTCCGTCCGGAATATTGGCTTCGCCTGAACAAGGCACCGCGCCAATTCCCTTGATCGAGAACGTTAGGTCAGTGCCAGGACCGGTGATCTTCACCTGATCCGTCTTCTTCATAAGATCGCTCAATGGCTCCGAAGCTCGAGCCATCTTCGCGTAGTCCACGGTGCACACGTCGAAGTAGAACTGCTCAAAGGCCGGAGTCGACATGCCCGCCTGCTGGGCCATGCCGGCCGTTGGCCAGCGGGTCACTGCCCACTTCGTGTTTGGGATTCTCGTCTCGAAGATCACGGGCGTTGCGTACACCTTCTGCCACATTTTCATGGTCGCACCCGGGATATCGCCCATTTCAGCGTAATTGGCAGTGCCTCGAAGCGCGATATAGGCGGTCATGCCCTGCATCTCGTGCTTTTCGATGTCTGCATAGCCAGCCGCGTTGGCTTCCGACATGCCCAGCATCAGTTGCCTGCGAACTAGGTTGCTCTCCATGCGAACATAAACTTTGGCGCCTGTTGCTTGGCAAACGCGCACAAACTCGGCAATCGCTTCTTCGGGGATATCGAAGGCGTGAATCAGGACGCTGTCTGCCGCCGTTAGCTTTGTGGAGTGGCCTGCGAAAACTTCGGCCAGTCTCGTGATGCGTGGGTCAACCATAGTTCTGGCAGGTTACCAAGAACGCACAAAAAAGTGGGCGCAGCCCCGAAGAGCAGCACCCACAATTTTCTCTTGTTACGTCGAGTTACTTGCCGGTCGTCGCAGGAGCCTTAGCGCCCTTGTCGTCGGTCTTCGGAGCATCCGTCTTAGCGCCCATCTTGTCAGCAGGTGCTGTTTCGGTCTTGGTCGTGTCAGTCTTCGTTGTGTCCGTCTTGGTGGCGTCCGGCGTCTTCGTCGTCTCGGTCTTCGTCGAAGTCGTATCCGTCTTTGTGGTGTCGGTGCCTTCGGCAGCCTTATCGCCACAACCAACCATGAACACTGAGATGAGGGAGCCCATTACGAGCAATCCTAATAGTTTCTTCATAACCACCTCCTGAGTGGAGCGAGCGTTACTCGCTTAATCTCCCGTATTAGGGGAGCTTGCGGGCATATTACCACCACCAGGAAGCAAATCCAAATAAAAATGCTGGTAATAGGTCCCTTGGAACCCTAGCACTGTCACCAGTTCGTGATGTCTTGAGGCACCAGGACTTGGGACAGGCGCCATTTCTTCACGGGGATGAAAAGCCACACATGGCCCTCGCTCCGATCAAAAACCAGGGACACGTTGTCGATGGTCTTGTCCACGTTGAATCCCATGTAAGACACCTTGACCGACACTGGCGCGGTAATCCTTGCCTGGTCGCCGCTGACGATCGCCGGCGCCTTCGGAATGTTGATGTCCGGGTGGCTGTCCTTGATGAAGTTCGCAACCTGGCGGCTTCCGAACTCGTCGCTGTTCACCTTGAGCCGGTCTGCAAGGTAGTCCATAACCCCACCGGGGCGGCCTTCTTTGCTCGCCTGCACGGCTTCGGTCAGGGCGTGATCGATCATCTGCTGATCCGTAGGCCCCCACACGTTCACTGATAGGTACTTCCAACCGAAGAGGCCTGCCACAAACACAACGAGCCCGCCATATAAGATGTTCTTGTTCATCCTAACGCCTCCTACGCCTGTTAGACGCTTGCTGCGACTTCTTTGACATCGACGGCTATTTGGTCCTTGAGCGCATCAAGTGTTGGGAAGTTCATCTCATCGCGTAGACGAAGGTGAAACCGCAATAGCACAGCAGATCCGTAAAGATCCTCGCCTGTATAGTCCAACAAGTAAGCCTCAATCGTGCGCGCCTTGCCTTGGACTGCGGGCCGGAACCCAATACTGATGGCCGCTTTGTAGTCGCCAAACCGGGTCACGCAGCGCCCGGCATAGATTCCATCAGCGGGAATGATCTGGTCGAACGACCTTGCAAGGTTGAGGGTTGGATACCCTAGCTGCCGACCCAAACGCTGCCCTGGTACGACGACGCCAGGTAGTTCAAAGGGCCTACCCAGCCAGCGCGAGGCTTCATCTAACCGGCCCGATTCGATAGCCCGACGTATATCGCTGGAACTCACACGCTTGCCATCGATTTCATAGGCGGGGACGATGACGGTCTCAATACGCTTCTCTAGCCATTCCGGCGTTCCTTCGCGACCTTTGCCAAAGGCAAAATCGTGGCCGACGACAACGGAGTCGGCCTTTAGCTTTTTCACCAGGATGTTGCTGAAGAAATCCTCTGCGTGCGTCTCGCTCAGGGCTTTGTCAAACGGGAGAACGATGGTGACGGCGGCACCCAGCTTCTCAAAGATAACAAGGTTCTCTTCCAGGGAGGCGATTGCCTTGGGAAGCTTTGCAGGATTCAGGACAGCGGCAGGATGCCGGTCAAAAGTGACCACGATGCAAGGCTGCTCAAGCTCCGCCGCCCGCGAAACCGCCGTGCGGACAACTTCCTGATGCCCCAGATGCACGCCGTCGAAAGTGCCAATGCAGACCACCGCCCCCAGCCACTCCGCCCGAAGCAGTTCGACTCCAAAGTGAACCTGCATGTGGCTGCCAGTCTACCGGCTGGAGAAAGCCATGATGATCCTGTGTTGAGCCACGCCCTAGGGCTCGCCTGTCACCCGTTGTCTGACCGGATTAGGATTTGGGTGCGTGGTTATCGGTTCGGCTGGGCGTTTTGGATTGCATGGGTTTTGAAACATTTGAAACATGCGTTGAAGGTGATATTTGTGCCGGTGATTTGGGAAGACGAGTTGCCAAAGGAGTTGGAGTGAGCGAATTGGAATCGGGATTGGTTTCGTTTCCGGCTAGAGGTTAGATTGGAAGGGACTTCGGGATGATCCGGAGTTCACCTCCTCCTTCGGCGCGCCGGAGCGCGCCACCTCCTCCCGGTGGGAGGAGGAACAAAGCGGCTTCATCGGAAGGTAAGAACGAGGCTGTTTCATAGGGTGCTTCGTGGTTCGTGGAAGCCATCATCCGAGGGATCTTGATCGCAAGCGCGGGGTTCTTACCAGAGCGCGGCGTGACCAAAAACGGTCCCTCCACTTCTCTTTTTATTGCTACGGTCGGGATGACGATCTGGGGATAGGCGACACAATGAAACTGGGCTCAAACGGCGTACGCCGGGAGGATCGAACTTCGAAGGGTTGCATTGGGTCAAGTGGACGTATTAGTCATCCTGAACGAAGCAGAGGCGAAGTGAAGGATCGTTGTTGGTATCGCGGCGTTTAGGTGAAAACGCCGCGTTTGCGTCCACGATCCTTCGTCCCTCAGGATGACCACCAACATTTGATGTGTCGAAGCCCTTCCCGATGCAACGGCCTCCCCATGTCGTCCTTTCTTGGGTGCACCTAGCCTCAGAGCCTCCGCTTGCGAAACCTGGGCAGGTCGAAACGGAGTTCGACCCTCCCGTTTGCGGCGAGTTGATGTAGAAGCCAGCGGGGTTGGACGGGCCCGGTTACTCCTTCGAATTGACTTGGTGAAGGGACTTGATGGTTTCCGGAGTGCACCCCCCTTGGGCGCGCTCGTCGCGCGCCTAAGTTCCCCCGCCCGCTCCTTTCGTCGCTGAGCAGGGGCAGCGATTTGAATTTGGACTTGATTTTGGAATCGGAAGGTTTGCGCTGCCTTGTGCGTTTTCAGTTCGACTTACTTTTCTCTCGGGCCTGACGCTCCAAACACAATTAAGGCACGCTCTGCTTGGCTTTGCATTGCTTGGCATAGCTTTGCATTGTCCAAGGTAAGAGCGGATTAGATGCCCCCCGTTAATGCCGCGGGGTCGCTCGTGCCGGTTTAAACCGAAATCGATTCGTCGATAACTGATGACGCGCTGGCTTTGCGCTTACATCCCGTTTCCGTGTTGTCAAAGAGGTGGTCGGCTTTTTGCTTTCCGATTGAATAGACGGCTATGGATTTGTGCCGTAACGACTTGGGAACCCCTTTAGGACTGAGTGCGGTTTGAAAGAGGCGTTTTGAATTACGCATGGGTTATGAGACATCTGAGACATGCTTTGAAGGTTAACGCATAGTTGAGTCTTTAATGCGCGGGGCGGGTTATGGGGGTGGTAGGGATTAGACGTTTGAGCGCCTTTAGCGGTAGGGCACTTTAGGTGCTCGGCGGGCCGGTTAGCGGCCCACACGTCTAGGGTGGGAGGCGCATATGGGACTGCGAGAGCCGCTTCTGGACTGCGGCACAGAGCTTCAGGCTTTAA
>JBBQMJ010000085.1:0-10786 GCA_038328815.1 Fimbriimonadales bacterium
CACTTCTGTAACCGATTCCGCCTCACCGGTCCGCAGACCATTGACTCTGAGCACCAGGCCCTTGATGTCTTTACCGCCTGTGTCGAGATCGTTTCCATTTGCGGCTACGCTGTCAATGAGGGACTTTAGAGCGTCGAGACAATCAAGCAGGGCATCGACGATCGGAGTTGTTACTTCGATTTTCCCATTACGGAGATCATCGAGGACATTTTCCATTTCGTGCGTTAAGTTGCCAATCTCGATGAAGCCCATGGCGCGGCTTGAGCCCTTCAAAGTGTGAGCAGCGCGAAAGACGCTCTGGAGGATTTCTGTAGAGTGATCCCCTCGCTCCATGCGAAGTACCTCGGATTCCAAAAGGGCGAGCTGTTCTTGACCTTCGTCAAGAAAGACTCCCAAGTATTGGGACATATCGGGGTTCGTCATAGTGTTTCTCCTAAATTCTTGGATCGCGCTTACGCGATGGCCCTCTTGCGAGTGAAAAGCTCTTTTATTGCATCCGCTATGATTGGGAGCGGCAAAACTTGATTTGCGGCACCCATTTCAACGGCTGTTTTTGGCATTCCGTATACGACACACGTGCTCTCGTGCTCGGCGATAGTCTCTCCGCCCAATTCCTTTAGGGCTTTCAAGCCAGCGGCGCCATCTCTGCCCATGCCAGTAAGCAGGACGGCTACCATTTTCTCGCGATAAAGAGGGATAAGGGAAGCGAGCGTTACATCGATGGATGGGCGTACCCCGTGAACTGTCGGCGCATTGTTCAATTCAGCGACACCGTTCTTATCGAATTGAAGGTGTTTACCGCCTGGTGCAACCAAGATGGTGCCAGCCCGGAGCACATCGCCGTTTATAGCCTCTCGAACGCGAAAATGACTCTCCTCTTCGAGTTTCGAGGCAAGCATAGCGGTGAACAGTTCTGGCAGATGCTGGACGATCACGACCGGGACTCCCAGGTCGGCCGGCAGGTGTGGCACAAGGGTGTGAAGCGCTCTTGGGCCTCCCGTTGAGGATCCAATCAAAAGCATTCCCTCTATCCGACCGCTCGCTGGACTAATCCGTGCGAAAGTCTTTGGCTGGATTTGGGTAACAGCATCGGCTTTACGCTTAAGCAAGGATTCCTTAGCTCTGTATGCACCCCTCACCTTCTCGATGAGTTCGGCGCCAATCTTGGGAAGGTCAAGCGAGATCGAGCCCGACGGCTTCGGGACGAAATCAACGGCACCAAGCCGCAGGCACCTCATTGTTGTCTCGGCGCCCTGCTGGGTCAAAGACGAGAGCATGACCACCGGGGTGGGCCGTCTCTTCATAATCTCCGTCAGAGCGACGACGCCGTCCATGACGGGCATCTCGATATCCATCGTGATGACGTCGGGTGCGAGTATCTCCATCTTGGCGAGGGCGTCTTGCCCATCTCGGGCATGGCCAACGACCTGTATTTCCGCATCCTGCGAGAGCAAATCGCTGACCATTTTTCGCATGAGAGCTGAGTCGTCGACGACTAGGACGCGGATTCGATTTTGCATGTTTTGTTCCCGAGTTTCAAAGAGGCGCTTAGGCAGCTTTCTGCAGATTCTTGAGCTTGTCCAGTCCCTGAACTGTGGCCGTAAGGGCTTTGGTGGCATCCATCAGCAGGATAAGTTGCTCCTTCTCGCCCGGCTTGGCTGTCATGCGACCTATTCCGGTCAAGAATTCGCCGCCCTTGCATGAGATAAGTCCAGATGGGGGCTCTATCTGGTTGACCGGAAGTCGCAAGACTTCAGAGACTCCATCTACGATGAGACCGGCTGTGAGTCCCTCTGTATCGACAATCACGATCCGAACGCCAGCCTTTTTATCTTCGGCAAGCTCGCCCATTTCGAACCTCGTTCGAAGGTCGATGACTGGAAGTATGCGACCCCTGAGATTCATGACTCCCTTGACGAACTTCGGTGTTTTCGGCACGGAAGTGATCGCCTGGGGCGTGATGACTGTATGAATGATGGCAATGTCAATTCCGTACACTTCATTGCCGAGGTGGAGGGCAACGATCTGCCGATCCCCTGCGGGCGTTGAATTCTCTATGGTTTCGTCAACTATTTTAGTGCTCATGGTTTCTCCTCGATCAAGTTGCTACCGGGCGCCAGGTAAGCCTGGCCAGCCCGGGCAACGGTGGTTGAATACTCCTAGGCAGCCCTCGTCAGTGGCCGGTCGGTCTGGTTATCAACGGTTTCATCGTCAACTCGGAACTTTGAAACTGCAGATTGCAGGTCGTTGGCAACGCTCTCAAGTGACTCCGCAGAAGTCAAGAGCCCCTTGACGGCGCTGGACTGTTGCTCGGTAGCGCCCGCCACCGTCTGCACGGAGGCGGAAACCTCTTCGGCAGAAGCCGAGAGTTCTTCCGCAGCTGCACTCGATTCCTCAACGACCGCAGCGACTTCCGCCATGGATCGAGAGACCTGATCAGATGCGGCAGTCATCTCTTGTGCGGCGGCGCTGATCGCGTCAACCTTGGAAGTGACAGCTCGGAACGCATCATCAATCTTCTTGAATGCTTCCCCGGTGACGGCGGCCTGCTCGGTCTGCTCGCGAACTTCCTCAGTGCCAGCCTGCATGCTTGCGACAGCTTTGTTGGTCTGGCTCTGGATTTCCGAGATCAGGATTCCAATCTCGCGGGTTGCGCTACCGGATCGCTCAGCAAGCTTTCGAACTTCGTCCGCGACGACGGCAAAGCCTCTGCCGGCTTCTCCAGCTCTCGCAGCTTCAATGGCCGCATTGAGGGCCAGAAGGTTGGTCTGTTCAGCGATTTCGTTGATAGTCTCAACGATCGTTCCAATCTTCTGAGAAGATTCGCCGAGAACAGCAATTACCTTTGCGGACTCACCGACTGTAGCCTGAATTCCCTGCATGCCTTCGACGGATCGAGTTACAACTTCGACGCCGCTTGTTGCTGCAGCTCCAGCCGTGTCGGCAGCAATCGCTGCGTCCTGGGCGTCGCTGGCAACTTTCTTGACTGCTGACACGAGTTGCTTTACGAGTTCAGAGCTCTCTGAAACCGATCGGGCTTGCGACGTACTGCCTTGTGCAACTTCCGTGGCGCCTCGGGCCGCTTGGTCGGAAGCGTTAGCGACTTCTCGCATAGTGCCGGCGATTTGTTCGGTCGAGGCCCCGAACTGTTGTGCTGTCGCGGCGAGGGTCTGCGATGAATCGTTGACTTGGCCGACGGATATCTGTATTCCACCAATTAGGTTGCGGAGAGAGTTCTGTGACACTCGGAAGGAGTCGACGGCTCCATGAACAATTTCAAGAGCTCCGTTGAAGGACATAGCAAGCTGCCCGATTTCATCCTTGGAGTCCAATTCGAGGGGCTTCGTGCCAGTTTCGATTTTGGCCGTGAGATCTCCAGATGCCATGGCCTGAATTGCGTTGCCAAGGTTGGTGATACAGATGCTGCGAAGAGTCTCGAGACTGCCAGCAACCGTCTTAACTCCGCTTGAAACCTTTCTAGAAATGAAGACGGCGACTAAGGCGCCAACGAGCACCACTCCGAGCGCAAGGAGCACGATCTGCTGGTGGGCGGACGCGGCTGTAGCAGCGGACTGCTTCTGGAGCTTGACCCCAAGCGATTTATTCCACTCCATCATCTTCTTAACCTGGCTGCGAACACGATCGTGGATCGGCCGTGAGGACACGTTCATCAGCTGAGCGGCCTTGGAGCTATTACTGCGACTCAAGAGAAGAAAAACGTTATTGTTCATGTCTTTGAATGCCGCCAAACCGGCCTTCAATTCCTCGTAATTCGCTTGGTCTTCTGGATCGTTTGTGGTATCGCCATAGCTTTTGACTGCGCCTTCAGCATCGGCGAATTCCTTAGCCATCTTGGTCTCGACTTCAGGCTTGTCCTTGACAGATACAGTCCAGTGTCGGAACTCGCTAATGCGCAGATGGTCTACAAAATCTGCAATGAGGCCCAATTGCTGCGCGCCGTCCATTGGATCATCGGCGATTCGCTTGTCAATGACTTGCATTCTCTGCATGCCAGATGCCGCGATGAAGGTAATCGCCACCGACATCGAAATACAGAGACCGAATCCTAATCCCAGCTTTGCGCCGAGCTTTAAATTGTTAAACCACTTCATAGTTTTTTACCCACTCACCCTTGTTTCTTAAAACTTACTTGTTGCCCCTCAGGCCAACTGTCACTGTTACTTCGCCGAGCGATAGCTTCAATGGAACGACGATCGCCGGAACCGCTAGCGTGGAAATTTCCACGTTGGTACCTCTGATCACTGTCGGTGGCGTCAAGTCGCAGATATGACCACCCTCCGATATCTGCAGAAGGCCGTTGCCGCAAATCATGTTGCCAAGTTCTGCAACGGCGCTTGAAGCCAGGTAATCGAATACCTTGATTGGCTGGCCGATCATCATTGATGCAATTCTGTCGGCAGTTGTTAAGGACATACCAAGGATTACCATTCCTGAAATGTCGCCGGTAATGCCAACGACTACATTAACTTGTTGGCTAGTAAAGCTATCAGGTAATGCAGACAGGGCTCCCTTGGTTGGAGCTTCGTTAAACATCATAGACATGACGGCAAAGGATGCCGTAACGAACGGATTGATATACTCGACGCTGACGCTAGTTGTTCCCATAGTCGTTTCCTTAGTGGACAAATTTCTTTACGCATTCCAAAACGCGCTCTGCCTGAAACGGCTTAACAATGAAGTCCTTTGCGCCGGCCTTGATAGCTTCAATGACCATGTTCTGTTGCCCCATAGCAGTACACATGACGAGGCAAGCATTAGGGAACTTAGCCCTGATTGCCTTGAGGGCCGTAATACCATCCATTACGGGCATCGTAATATCCATGAAGACCAGATCGGGCTGATGAGAAGCATATTGCTCCAAAGCCTCCTGGCCATTTACAGCTTCGATGACGGCATACTTTTCGGGGATCAGAATCCCTTTTAGCATCACCCTCATGAACGCTGCGTCATCCGTGACAAGAATCTTCTTATGCACTACAAAGTCTCCTATTGGCGTCTGCGAACGCCCTACGATGAGTTATCGTTCTTCAACTGGTAATTGCTCTGTCCCGACATTCAACTACAGGCAGTTTTAGGGTTATTTGAGCCCTAATAATGGGTTCATTTGAGCGTTTGAGAGATAGGGGAAGTTGCGCAGTTGTCAACTGTTTCCGAAGATGGAAACAATCCGGTGGTAAAGACTTTCGGGAGAGGGTCCAACCACCGGTAATTGTTTGTCTGCGGCGTTTGATCGCTTAACGCCGCTGTGACCGCTGCAGTTAAGCAGGTAGCTTAATTATCGATTTGAAGGAGTTCGCCCCTAGTCCCTTCATTTCACTACAGTTGCTTAGGAGCGATCTAGCGGTGAATATGACGATTATGTACGGTGCGCGCCTTGCCTACGGTCCTGGTCGGTACGGACAAGTCCACCTAGGCCTTTCGTAAGCGGGACATGCAGGCGAGCGCCTCAAGTTAGAAGTTGGACTCGATTGCGGGCCGCCCGTTTATTGCAATAAAGGATACAACAAACCCGTTCGCAGGATTACAAAGGCAAGATGCCATTTATATGGGGGGACCAAAGACCCACTATATTCGACCATAGCTGCCACAGTACGCTTTAACTGCTCATGCAACACCCTCACACGGACATTTTTAGCGCGCTGCGTGGTTCTATCTTGGCGACTGGCATGAGTGATGATCAGGTTCGCGAACTTGAAAAGTATGCGACCCTTCAAACGTTCGATCCCGGCCAGACTCTGGTAGCAATTAAGGACCCTAGCCTTCACCTCCTATTGATCGTCTCCGGCAAGTGCGAAGTTTGGGCGGCTGGAGACGACCTTCTTTATAGCCTTAGCGAGAACAGTTTGGTCGGTGAAGTCAGCTTCGTGGACGGGGAAAAGAGAAGTGCTAGCGTAACGGCAGTGACAGCTTGCGATGCTATTCGCTTTGAGCGCAAAGTGCTTGACCAAATGTCCCTCGCCGTTTCAAATCACCTGCTTCGAAATGTTTGCGTGGTCGTCTGCCGAAAACTTAGATCGACTACGAAAGTTGTCGAATTTATTGTCGGCCTACAGGACTAGAGTAGGTTGGGTGCAAATTCCTTGAGCTCACTTAAGGTAGGCATGGAAGGTTGAGCCCCTTGCTTTGTCACGGACAGGGCGGCGACATGGGTTGCCAGCGCTAACGCGTTCTGCCAAATTCGGCCTTGCGAGATGAACCATGTTAGGGCTCCGTTGAATGCGTCTCCGGCACCGACGGTGTCCACTGCCTTCACTGAAGGGGCAGCGATCTGCGCCTCATCCGTTTCGGATCGCCAGTAGCAGCCAGCCGAGCCCAACGTAATGACCACATTCGACACTCCCCTATCCAAGAGCCTGCCCGCGGCCTCTCTGCACGAATCGCGGTCGATCGGGAGAATTCCCACCAGACCCTGAGTCTCCTCTTGGTTTGGGGTGATCACATACGTGGTCGTGAGAAGGGTGTCACTGAGTGCTTGTGCGGGCGCAGGATTGAGAAATAGCTGTCGACCTGCTGACGCCGCCAGGACAGATTCCATTGGTACTTCAAGCTGAACGAGAACGGGATCATTCTGAGAGTGGGCTAAAGCCTTGCGAACAAGATCGGGCGAGACATGAAGGTTCGAGCCCGAGGCGACGATGATTTCGTTTTCACCCGAAGCATCGACGACGATCGAGGCGCATCCGGTTGGCGCGCTCGGGTGTGTGGACAGATGCGTCGTATCGACGCCCGCTTCGTCGAGGCTTGTTCTAAGTAGTCCACCAAAGGCATCATCCCCGACACAGCCCACAAAGCTGATGTTTCCACCAAGCTTGCCGATGGCAACAGCCTGATTCGCTCCTTTGCCGCCCGGGAAACTGGAGAACTCTCCGCCGAGTATGGTTTCGCCAGGCCGCGGGAAGCGTGGAGAACGAAAGACGAGATCGTAGTTCGCGCTACCGACCACCCACACACGACCAGCCATCGGTTAGTTGTCCACCGAAGCATTGGCCATTGCCATGAAAGCGTTCCTGGAATCATCGTTGCCCAATATCTGTGCCATGTAAATGCCAACGAGGCGCCTTTTAGGGTTGATCCAAGCTTGAGTTCCGAATGCCCCGGAGTGTCCGAAACTCCCGATTGAGTTCAGTGTCAGGGTTGACGATGGGGCCTTGTTGATAATCAGTCCAAAGCCATAGCCGGACGCGTCCGTTGAGCCGGTGAGGAGGTTGCCAGTTTGGACAGTGCTCATCGTTTCCACGGCTGCGGGCGAGAGAATACGTGCTCCATTGAGTTCGCCATTGTTGGCAAGGCACTGGAAGAAAGCCCACATGTCGCGAGCGGTCGAGTAAAGGCCGCCGGCTGGCCCTGCGAAGATTGCTCCAGACCTCGCTGGGTCTCCCGGCAATCTGGAGAGCTCGCCTTGAGAGTAGACGTAGACTGCAGCCAACCTGCTGATCTTTGAATTGGGAATGAATAAAGTCGTATCAGTCATCTTCAGCGGCTTGAAGATGCGGTTTTGGAAGAAGTCTTCAAGGTTCTTGCCGCTAACGACCTCGACAATTCGTCCAAGGACGGCGTAGCCCACTCCGCTATAGCGGTAGTTGGCGCCAGGTTCGGTGAGCAAGGGCTCTTTGGCAATCCTTCCGACGAAGTCAGCTAGGGTAAGGCTTGCACGGACTTCGTCTTCCATGCCGCCAGGGCTGTCCGACGAGAACCCAGCAGTGTGAGAAAGCACCTGTTGGACAGTTGGCGACACATGCTTTCCGTTGAATTGAAGTGATTTGAATTCTGGAAGGATTTGCTCAATGGGGGCTCTTAGCGAAAGGCGCCCCTCCTGAACGAGAATCATGATAGCGGTGGCGGTAACTGGTTTAGTCATCGACATCACTTGGAAAATGGTGTCCTCGGCCATAGGGGCTTTGGTTTCCAAGTCTTTGTATCCAGCTGCGTCAATCTCTATGATTTTGCCGCCGCAGGACACTAATGTCACGGAGCCCGCGATCTTTCCCGCCGCGACAAACTCGTTCATTCGAACCGGAATTTCGGCCAAGAGCTTGGTATCGATATCTCCACCCCTCATTGCAAACGCAGCACAAAACAATGTCATAACCATCAGATTTCCTCTCCTGGCGTTGTAGACCCTTCCGAAAGGTCTACGGCTCGCACGCTGTCCAGCAACGTGCCGTCAACCCACTCAACAACTCCAATGATTTCGTCTCGGATCGGCGGGGCTGCGTGTGGACCGCCGCAGATTGCTTCGGCTTCTTCCTTTAGGCTCTTAAGTGTCCTAATTGGGAGGTCCGAGCCCTTCAGCGCCGAAAGCAAGTCCTCGCGCCGCGGATTCACGGCAATCCCCCGTTCAGTTACGACCACATCGACAAGTTCGCCTGGTCCGCAAAGGGTGGTGACATGGTCGCGGATAATGGGAACTCGGTTCCTAAAGAGCGGTACCGTGAGAATCGTGCACTTGGCGAACAGGGCGTCGGGGAAGCCGCCGAGACCGTGAAGGAGGCGGCCATCTGAATGGGTTGCGACGTTGGCGTTGAAGTCCAGGTCAACCTCGGTTGCGCCGAGAACTGAGCAGTCAAGAATGGACGCGATATCGCCTTTGCCGTGATAGTTGTAGCTGTTGAACGGGCTGGTTGCAATGTGGCGCGGGTTGTCTCGAAGGGAGCGGACTCCTTCCAGATCAAAACTCTGCCCATCTAAAATGCATCCTGTCAGCCCCTCCTCAAGCAGCTTGACCATGTAGGCAGTGCTGCCTCCCCGGACGAATTGAGCCCTTACGCCATTCTCAATCATTAATTCGCGAATATAGGAAACGAAGGCAAGGCTTGTCCCGCCGGCGCCCGCCTGAAATGAGAATCCCTCTTTCAGAATGCCGGCATCCCTCACGAACTGGGCGGCAAGGTGTGCAATGAGCAGCCGGTCGGGTGACCTGGTGATTTGGGTGGTTCCGCTGACGATTTTCTCGGAGTCGCCGATTGAATCGATGACCACCACTTGATCGACGTTGTTGCCCTCGATTTGCCAGGGCACACAGGGGAAGGGAATTAGAAAATCTGTGACGGCAATAACGTGTTCGGCATACTGCGAATCGACGAGACCGAAGCCTAGCGAACCGCATGCCGAAGGGCCAAGCGTCCCTGTGCAATTTCCGAATGGATCAGCTGCTGGTGCAGCAAGGACGGCGATGTCAATCTTGATATCACCGTCCTGGACGGCGCGATAGCGGCCGCCGTGAGACCGCAGCACAGCAATATCACGCATGCTCCCCTGGGAGGCAAATTCGCCGAGGGGGCCGTTTAGGCTTCCTTGAATTCCCCTAATCAGGCCCGACTCAAGATGGGGAATAAGTTCAGCGTGGCAAGGGAATGTGGCTGAAGGAAGCCAGATCAGGTTCTTCACTCCAAGTTGCGCAGCGGCTGCAAAGAGTTGGGCAGCGACGTAGTCGCCGTTTCTCAGGTGGTGATGGGTCGAGACCACCATGCCGTCTTTCAAACCCGCTCGCACCAGTGAGGTTCGCAAATCTGCGGCGACTTTATTGCCGTCAGTAGGATAGTCCCGGCAGGAGCGGATTTTGGGTCCCGCTTTGTTTCCTTCGGGCGTCCGCCCCCTTACATTCTCAAATGGGGTGGTCTCCTTGCCATTTACGCGGGTTGGGACCCAGCGGCCCATCGCGTTTTGAACCAATTCGGGCTGGACGGTTGAGGCCATTTAGACGGTCCTCCCGGCTCTTCGCAGAATCCTCTCCGCGCGGGCGGCGATTGGTGCATCCACCATTTTGCCTTCGACTGCCACTGCGCCCTTGCCCTCGGTGAGAGCCGATCGGTAGGTGCTTAGAACTCGTTCGGCGGCATCGACCTCTTCTGCAGAAGGTCTCATGGCATCGTGTACAAGAGGCACTTGCATTGGATGGATGCAGGAGAACCCCTCAAAGCCTAGGCCGGAGAGCCTTCGCACCTGTGCACTCAAACCTTCAGCGTCTTCAAAACTTGCGAACATGGGGCCTAGAGGTGGAATTCCGGCGGACCGTGCGGCAATAACGATTTGCGAAAGCGCCCACGCGGACTCTTCACCGGGGGGCGAAGCCGTCGCGCCGATGTCAGAAATGAAATCCTCCAATCCAACGGAAAGAGCGGCGATGCGCGGGCTGGCGTTCGCGATTTCGACACATGCGGTAACGCCTTTCGCCGTCTCAATTAGTGGGATTATCCAGAGCTTCTCCCCCGCAAGAGCATCGACCTGACGCATAGCTTCGGCGCTTTCAGCCTTGGGGACGATGATAGTCTCTACGCCGTTACCAGCGACCGCTTCAAGATCAAGTTCCAAAGAGTCGGCATTGATGCGGACGATAATTTCAGCGCCTTTGAAATCCACCGCTCTGAGGGCGTTACGGACAAGAATCCTCGCCGCATCTTTCTCCGGGGGCGCGACGGAATCTTCCAGGTCCAAGATGACCGCGTCGGCACCGTAGATACCGGCATTGATGAAGAACTTTGGTGTGTTGCCCGGGAGGTAGAGCCGTGTTCGCCTTGGGCGATCCTGTGGGCCCTGTTTACGTGGGGCAATAGACGGCAGCCATGTTCCGTTAACGGACGGGTTTGCGCGTTTCAGGGCTGCTTCGATCCGCGCGCCGATCGTGAAAGGAAGGGCGCCTTCATCTTCGATCAAGAGCGACATGTCTTCGGCTCCGCAAGCTGTGAGTACCTCTTGCGCCTGGGACTTAATCGCTTCGCCGTAGAGCGCCTTCACACGGCTGCGAATTTCAATATTTGGCGTCGCC
>JBBQMJ010000086.1:0-10732 GCA_038328815.1 Fimbriimonadales bacterium
GCCTGTTTAACGAGACGGCATATAACGCATAGGCCTTGCGGACATGAGATTCTTCGGGCTCAGAAACGGCAAGGCTCTTTTCCAACCATCCGATAGCTGTCTCATGGTCCTCCGTGTAATGAGCGGTCATTCCGAGGTTAAAGAGGACGAAAGGGTGGTTCGGTCTTTCTTTTAAGTCAAGTTTTAGCAGCACCTCATCTCGCGCGCGCTTCTTGGCCTGGCCGGCAGGCGAGGTGTCATAGCCGGAGTGAAGAACATAAGCCTGCGACCGAGCTATTTCAGCCCGAACGGAGGTCTCCGGCGGTTCAAGATCGGCGCCCTTTCGTTTGGATCTGGCCTTCGTGCCGTTGACCTTTGTATGACCAATCTCTTGCGGGCCGTGAGCCTCCCGCGCGACTGCGGTATGCAGGGACTGCAAAATCTGCTCGTGAATATGCCCCTCGAACTTTAGGCCCGGATAGTTGCGAAAGAGCTTGACGTGATCGACTTGGACGCCTCCGGCCGGGCCGTCATCGACAAAGCGGACTGGTACAACAAATCCCGCGATCTGGTCTGGAGCATTGAGCGCGTTCTGCAAGAGCTCCTCCCCACAGTGCAGAGGAAGCGTGTCATCCGCATCGCACCAGAAAATCCATTTGCCTGCAGCGTGTCGGAGCGACTCGTTGCGGGCCTCGGAAAAGCTGTTTGTCCACGGGAAATCGTATACTTTCGCGCCAAGACTTACTGCAATCTCACGCGTGCGATCTTTGGAGCCGGTGTCGACAAGGATGATCTCCCTAAAGTACGGACGGAAACTCCGGAGACATTCCGCGATCACCCGCTCCTCGTCACGAACGATCATGCAGAGCGAAATATCGGCTTGACCTGCGAGTATTGCGATCCGCTTTAGTTGAGTCTCTGGCTTACGAGCCGGCTCAAAGTGAATCGGTTCGGCGCTCATGCCTGAAAGAGTGCTTGCAAAACCCGTCTCAAGATCTTGACGCCATTTGCTGGTGAAGTACTCCTGGTTGCGACGAAGGAGCACCTCAGGGTCCAGATTGAGCCGAATAAGGGATTTTGAGCCTTCGTGATGAACGAACGCCCGCGCAGAGATGAGTAATCGGTAGCCTGCCCTTCGCATTCGGTAGCAAAGATCGTTGTCTTCAAAGGTTCCAAGGCCAAAGCCAGGATCGAATGGACCATCTTCGCTTGAAGCTGTTATCTCGTCGAGCACCTGGCGCTTTGCCGCTAGGCAAAAGCCGACGAGCATGTCGGTCTCGACGTCCTCTGCCTCACGCGCCGCGAAATCCTCAGCGAACAGTTCGACCGTGTCGAGCGAGGTGTAGGTGACCGGAACTTGCTGGAAATGGCCACAGCGATTTGTATAAGGACCAGAAGCCCCTATCGACCCACTCGAGCCAAGCGACTTCAGAAGTTCCGAAACGCCCGAGCGAGTGACCACGGTGTCGCTATTGAGGAAGATCACAATCTCGCCTGCCGACAGATGAAATCCACGGTTGCACGCAGCCGCAAAGCCTATGTTATCGGAAAGCCGAACTACTCGTATGAATCCCTCGAGTTCAGGTCTCGTCGAGATCGCTTTAGCCACATCGCCCGCGTCATCGGGCGAACTGTTGTCGATAACAATGACCTCTTTGATTAGATCTCGAACCGAAATGAGACTCTCTAAACAGTTGCGAATATCCACTCCCCCTCCGTAGAGAGGGATAACAACGCTGGCCGGCCCTGGCAACGCGCGATCATCCTGAGCTGCAGCTTGCTGAGTTATAGGTAGATCGAGCATGTGGAGAGCTGCGGGAACTCGAATATGCTCAGCAAATCCATAGGCTTGAGGATGCGTGGGATGCAGATAGGTAAGTCCCTTGTCCGTGTCCCACGTCTTCCAAACGCGCTCGAACCAACCCTGAACGACCTCATCTCGATGTCCCCAGGTGGTGATCTTTCTCTTGATTCTTGCGTCGGGACCAGCATACGAGAGGTGGTGCACGATCCCGAAATTCGCATTTAGAAGGAGAGCTCTGCCACCTTCAAACGCGCGCAGTTTCGCGTTTGTGGCGACCTTCATATTGATCAGGATCGCTGGCGTGAATGCCTCCCGAGGCCGAATAACATACTCAGGCGATTTCCAATAGGTATCCCACTCAACGTACACGCGGTCGGCGAGCGATTCCTTCGCGACCGAAAGTAGATGGTTAAGTAGATCCCGTTCGATGACCTCATCACCATCAGGGATGAAGGCAAAGTCAAAACCAGCCTTGGTTAAGTAATCGAAAGCCGCCGATCGGTGCTCTTCCTCAGACCGCCAAGTGCCCCGAATTACCTTTGCTCCACTCTCACGCGCAACCCTTTCTCCGCGGCCCCAATCTCCAGAATCGCCATTCCACGAAACTTCGCTGAGAAAGACGTAAATGGGCAAACCGCAATGGTACGAAGCTAATGAAGCCGCAAGGTAATAGTGATCATCGTGGATGCAGTAACAGACGCAGGTTTTATTTGCCATAGGATTTCACCGAAGTTGGATAGCGCTAGATTCTGCCGTTGCAAAATCCTGATCATTGGAGCCGGTGCCGGGAGGCGAAGCTGGTCTATCGAAGTCGACGCCCCAGAGGCCGAGCTCGGTTGGCCGGGTTCCTGGAGCAAACGCATCGTCAATCTTTCTCCAAAGCTGGGCTGTGCTAGCTGCAAGAGCGCGGTCGAGTTCCGTCTGTTTGAGGGATCTGAAACTTACCCCTCCCAAATGCCGGACAAATACGTCGCGGGCCACGATTAATCGGTAGCCGTGCGATCTGATGCGAAGTGAAAGCTCCAAATCATCCGAGCCAAGGAATAAGTCTTCATCAAGCAGTCCAACTTGGTCAAGAACATCTCGCCGGAGCATGAGACAAAAGCCAATTAGAAGCTTGGTCTCCTTCGAAAGACCCCGGTTTTGCAGTTTGAGTCTTTGGGAAAGTTGCCAGCGAGTCAGCCCGGAGCAGTCTCCTGTCAGGTGGTGCTCAACATATTGATCTCTCGTAACGTTATCCGAAACCGGACCCACGGCCCCTATCCGAGGAACTTCGAATCGTGAGCGGAGACTGTCAAGCCATCCGGACTCCACCACTGCGTCAGGATTAAGTAAAGCAATTGTGCGGCCGCGAGAGGCTCTTATGCCTGCGTTCGTTCCGGCCGTGAAGCCAAGATTCCTACCATTGAGAATCGCTCGCACATCCCCGCGAGCTTCAGCATAATCGCGCACGAACTGAGCCGTCCCGTCGATCGATCCGTTGTCCACGATGACGAGCTCGTCGTCTCGCCCAATTGTGGCCGTGACCGCTTCCAGACATTCGTCAATCGAGGACATAGAGTTGTAGGTCAGAATGACAATGGACGTCCCTTCGATTGATGGTGAACCTAACCGGCCCACTTCTTCAGTAGTCCAAGGCTCGATTGGTTTGGCAAGGAAAGCTTGGACGTAGGACTCATTGAGCGATGAACGCCAAGCTGTCGTGGCCCTTACTGGGCGAAAAAGGTGCTCTGCTAAGTGGTGCCGAAGTTTCAGAGACCCTATCGGCACTTCTCGTGCTGGTGCGCTGGCTTCTTTTGAAGTCATTTCCGAAATAGCAATCACAGTCCTTGCATGAGCAATGGACTTTGGTGGAGATTCAACGGGCAATGATACAAATTCATTCTCATGAACCAGCAGGCTGTCGCAATCGCCCGATCCGTCCGTCAACGCCAAGGTCTCGTATCCAAGCCCCATGAGTTCAATTTCCGTTCTCGAGAACTCACCGCGAAAAGCAATCTTCGCGGGCAATTCGGGAAGGAGCGAAGTAATGAATTCGGCAGGCGGGCCTAACTGCCGCAAGATGAACGAACTGACTTGAGCCAGAGATTTTGCGTCAACAACTTGTAGAGCGCCAGCCCGGTCAAAGATACAATTCGGAGCTCCGAGATCGGTCTCCTGAATGCAGGTTTTCTTGAGGGCTTCGGCGATCGCATAGGGAGCGCTTTGGTTTCCAACGAAGAGGGAGCACGAGGCGATAACTGCGGCGAGCTCGGCCATATCGCGCGTCGGCCGGTATTGGACAGGGCCAACGTCACGCTCGAAACCCTCATGCTCAGCTCCTGTGCCGACAAGCACCGCGTGATCCTTGAGCTCTGCGTACGCTTTCTGCCAAAAACCTTGGACGCCACGCCGAGCCAACGACCTTCCGAAGACAACTATCGACATGGTTGAAACCTCGCCGGAGCGTAACCAAACGCTGTTTCGGTTCTCGGGTCGAAGCCCAAAGGCTTCTAGGTGGCAGTCCGCGAGATTGCCAGACTGATAGTTCTGCAACCGAAATCTATCCAGGTCGAAATCAACTGGCTCGCCTTTCCAAATATCTGCGGAATTGATATATGGTTGCAAGGCAAGAAGAGGGACGAGTGAGCGCACAGACTGCTCGCTGAACTCAAGTTGGGCATTTGGACTCAATAAGAGGCTGCCTCCGCCAAGTGCCCGAAGTGTCGGGAGCGAGTAAATTACATCTCCTATCTTTCCTGAGTGCTTGAACGTCGCCATATCTTGCCAAGCTCACGCCGGCCAGGGAGCCGCACGCGCTTCAATACCAACTCTAGAATAACACGATTATGTAACTAATGGTGGGTTATATTGCATTCTTTTGTGTCATGCAATACTTTGGTGTTCATTAGAGCGCAACAGGACGCGAGGCTCGTACTACGAGCTTGAAATTTTTGGGTACCCTTCACAGGTTGCGCCGTAAAAGGCGCAACGAGAAAGGGGCTGCCGACGACCAGCGATGGGACTGTCCGGATTAGGGGTTTTGTCCTGGGCGAGTGGCCCCCCTTAGGAGACCCGCTCGCGCGATGGTGGATGCGGTAGCGGCGGTTATAGACCGTTAAGACTGGTGCCTTTACTATCCTCCTCTTTATCAACCACAAGAACTTGCAGCAATCGCAAGAGAGCTACTTGGTAAATTTGCCGTGGTAGCCCCGTACCATACGAACGGGTCAGCGGCCGATTTAGTTCAATGAAACTAATAGGGCTACGAACACCTGACAATAATACGCAAGGGCCTGTATTTAGGGTAGCAACGAACTTTTTACTTCTGGAGTCCAGAATGAGATGGGACTTTAGCCTCGCTTTGGCAGTAGCAGGCCGATTCCTTCGGCTTGGGTGAGGACAATGAGCTCATGGGTTGACCCGAACGGACTGACCAATTCAGATAGAGTGCATTCGGAAAACGTGTAGTATTCGGAGACTTCGCCCTCCCGCCACCGTGGATTATCTAGAGATTTGATCACACGCACATCGTCAAAGGCGATGACATCTTGGGCGTACTCAAATTTATGCTGAGCAATGGCCTGCAACTCTTCCCGGAGCGGAAACCAACTGCCCTCCGGTTCGGGAAGTCCATAATGCTGGGGAAAATGGGCGTCGAGCCAAAAGAGCGCCGGGCCATGACACACGCGGCAGATTTGGGATAGTGCCGCAACGGACTGGCCTTCGAGCAGGGTTACTCGCGAGTCGCCATCGAACCGGGCTCGGCACTGCGCAATGAAGTCAGGATTGATATCGCACGAGAGGGCCCGGTTAAACCCAAGGGACAGCGCCGTCGCGATGCCGCCTCCCATCCAGGCGCCCGTCTCAATGAATTGATCTAGGCCGAACCCTTGCTTCAAGCCGAGGACGTCAACATCAGTGAGTTGTGACATTAGGGTGTTTAACCGAGCTTAAGTAGCCGGAATCCTCTTGAGAAGGGGCATTCAAGCCATTGCCGGCCGTGGCTCGCCTTATCCAATGCGGCGATCATCTGAGGGTTATAGTCCGCGTAATATTCGCCTCGAAGTCTGGAGGTGTCATGGAAAGCGCAGAGCGCCGTAGGCGTGAGCATATTGCGATCTAGCAAATCCTCAAACTCAAGGTGGCGAAACTCGATCAGGCTATCAAAGAGGACAAAGTCGAATGGTGGGCCGTTCCAATCGGCTATGAATGCCCGGCTATCGCCGGTGTTGTAGGTGATCAAATTAGTCAGAGATGCATCAAACGTCAGCATGTTCGCTCTCGCCCGAGCAACCGTGTTTGATTCGAGTTCGACGGTATTCAAATGGCCCTTGCCATTCGCGCCTAAGGCTTCGGCAAGGGCGATCGAAGTAAATCCAAGACCGGTTCCCGTTTCCAGTAACTTGGCTGGTTTGAAAAGATAGACGAGCGCGTTCAGGAAGGTGAGAACTTCAAGTTCTGCCGAGCCACCATCTATTGCTTGGTATTCAGAAGCGTTCTCCTCAGGGCTGTGAGGATGTAAGGCTGATTCGGGCTTGATTTCAAATGCTTTACTGAGATGCTCTCCAAAATTCATGAGCGCACTTTCTCCTTACCTACCTTACATACGAAACCGTCGAAGCACCCTTCAGACGTTACTTACGGCTCCGAAGGAATATCGACATCCCGCACGATACTGTCCAGAGCAGCTAACCAAAAGGATCATTTTGTGGGAGGAATGGCCCGTTATTGCTGTACAATACCGTAAAGTTTTCAAGTCGCGGGCAATTGTTTTAGGTAGTTGTTCGGGATGAATGTGAAGGAGCAATCTGGGACATGGCTGTTGCTAATTACCATGCGGTTGATGGGTTCATCGAAGGCGAAGAAGCGACGATTGGCAGTGGCGTTCGCAGTTACGGCACCGATGCCCTGGGCTCGGTCTGTCAGACGTTTGATTCTACTGGTGCAGCCGAGAACTCATATCGCAACAAGCCCTATGGTGGGCTACTGCAAAAGACGGGAATTGCTTCTGATTCCGCTTTTACGTGGGTCGGTTCGCTCGGATATCGTGGTACGTCACGCGATTATTCGGAAACTTATGTACGAGCCAGACATTACGCAACAAGTTTAACAAGATGGGCAACAGTAGATCCCCTCATGCCCAATTCGAGTCCCTATGCATATACCGGCGGCAACCCCACATGTCGGATCGATCCTTCGGGGTTATTTTATATGGCTTGGCAAGATTGTTGCTGTAGTCTCGATCATTTTGCATACACTGTTGCAACCAAATTTGAAGGAAAAGCGCGCCCGAATGACAAGGGGATCAGCTTCGGGTTCAACGTCGTAATTTACAACGTGATCAGCCCGAAAGTCAGAGATGGACTTGGTAGATCATGCTCCCTTCGAGTTTGGGAGTATTACAAATGTTCAGCCAATAACGGAACTTGCCTGGACGCAGTAACTGATTATGGCGCTCCGAATGTCTGGAATCGGCGCGATGATAAAATTGCTTTCGGCGCAATGTCTGACGACTTTAGCAACGGACAAGTCAACTTGATCACCAAAAAGGGTTGCTCCGGAACACTGTCAAAAACCTATTACGATAAGCCGTCGATTCCCGAAAGTGGAATTATAGACCTGGTGTTGTGCCAGTACGTTAGTGTGACGAATGGGTGTACAGGCGCCATGCAGCAACATTACGCGACTTACCATTTGGGATTTAGTAACGGACTGAAAACGGCGTGGAATGCGTCCGATTACGGGCCGGTAGATGCGGATGCCGTCGTTTTTTGTATCAGGGCCGGGACGCCGCCCGCGGGGTAACCGTCTATAATAATTATGTACATTTCATTGAGCGCAATAAGCTTTCTTCTATCAATATTGGCTCCGCAAAATCCTCTTGACGGCTTTCGCTCTATAGGATTGGTAACGCCGAAAGATGCCGTAGTTAGCCGGGTCTGTGACTTATTGGCGGCGAACCATATTCCGTTCCACATTGACATGATGTCCTTTGCGCGCGCAGTCGTAGTCCCGCAAAAGGACACGGTTCGAGCAGAACATCTCTTGGAAAGGGATGCGCTTCTAGGGAATTATCACTTTTGGACCGTAAGCGATCTTAAACGAAGGAATGCAGAAGAAAATCGTAGGAGGAAACGACTGCCGAGCAGCAAAGTCCAAGTAAACACTCATCCTCGAGATCATCAGCCCTGAACAACAGACGGTTTAGATGTTGGATGAGGGCTAGCCGCGCTGGCTTCTTGTGCCGCATATTTCATTAGTCTCCTTCAGTTCGAGGGACGATGTGGGACGATAGAGACGTCCGAGACTCAATCTGCTTGACAGGAACCCGTTAAATCTCCCTGACACCGAGGAATGTCGCGGGTTTGACCGGTCCCCGTTTTCTTTCCAGCCTAAGAATATATAGGATTTCCTTCTTAGTTGCTTGCAACCCTTTCTTAAAGCTCGCAGGGGTTATTTTCCCATGAGGGTAAGGCAGAAGAAAAAAGCGGGCAATGGCCCGCTAGTAGTCCTCAGGTAAGAGGATAGTCGTGGAAGATCGGTCTGCCTCCGTGATGATCCAGAACTTGGTGTGGATCCGATCGCGATACGCCGAAAGAAGTCGAAAGCCTTCAGTAACAGATAGCTCGTTCTCCAAGCGAGGGCCATTGGGGAAGATGACATCTCCGCAATTAAGGCACTCTATGACAAGGCCTATGCGGCAATTCCCCTCTCCGTTATCCGAACGGAAGGTGACTGGCGTATAAAGCTCCTTCCCCGGCTCCTAGATCATTTCATCTTGAAAACCACCAATAGTTACGCCTTGATCAAGGAGGAGAATGGCGAACTACGAATTACGGAATTTGCTACGACAAAGCCGGAAGAAACGCGAATTGTCCTCAAAGGCGCTTTCGCATGGGCGGCCGAGCGCAACCTGAAGACAATGAAATTCGCTGCACCCTTGCCAGAAGGGATCCGGCAGACGGTGCAGGACCTGTTACCGCATCGGTGGGCGCCCGACTCAGCAGGCATGGCAAGGCCAATCGATCCAGATTGGCCATTGGAGCGAATTCAGGAATTGTTCTCTCGCCCCGATGCGCGCTTTGCCCCTCACGAAGGCTTTTAAGCGCCTACGATTTCGTACGGAAGAACCACATGCGTTCGCCCGTATAGAAGCGGCTAGCGTATGCGGAAGCCGCGTAAGGCTCATAACCCTGATCGCACAGCGCCTTTATTTGCCGTTCCGTCTCGTTTTGCGTCTTTGTGTCACGGTCTTTGCCAAGCGACATTGGCGATGCGGCGTCGAGCGTCGAGCGAATCATCCCAGAATCCACAACTGCGGTGGACCATACTGATTTGTCTTGCGATTTCCTCCCTCCAGCGAGCACCGAGACATTGCTTACTGTGAGTGCGCCAATTAGGAATGCGCCAAGAACTATGTGCCATTTCATGACTGAGCTACCTCCAAAAGGCGCCAAAAACGCCAGTGCTGACAACTATGCCATAGCCATAAAAGCCAGTAGAAGACCGAACTAGCGGCGAATACGCCTTCGTAGGAAGGCAAGCACGCCACCGCCCATGATCACCAGTGAGGCTGGCTCGGGCGCGGGAAGGGTTGTCATATCAGCCCAGTCTCGGTGGACGCCACTAAAGAACCCGTTCAAAACGTTGCCGTTCGTAGGGTCTAACCGATAGCGGGTATCGCCATAAACAAGTGCGTACAGATTGCCATCGGATAAGAAATCAAGTCCGGTGCAGGTGTCGGCGAGGCCCAAATTAGTCTTGATAAGCGAGGTCGTCCATGTGGCCTTCGTGATTTTGGCGAAATGCCCGATGTTATCGACGACAAGGAAATCCCCGGCAGAATCGATCGCCATCGCGTCGATGCGACTTGGAAAAGCAAGGGTCGGGGACCAGTTTAGAAACGTATTTCCGACCGCGTCGTATTCGAACATACGGTTACTTGCATTGTCATAGCCCCAAAGAGTGGTTCCTGCCGAATCGAGCGCTCCGACGCTAAGTGCCCCGAGGTTTGCCAGCGGCACCGGCACTCCGCCAGTGACGTTATAAAGTTTGTTGCCGTCAGTCGCGTACAACTTGCCGTTTGATGTCTCGGCCAAACCTTGTGCAACAAAGCCGATATTCGAAATCATCACACTTGTTGGCGTAGTCAAATCCACCTTCCACAATTCTTGAAGGTGGTTAGTCGCGTAGGCGAAAACGCCGGCGTGAGCTGACGGCGCTATGACGAGGAAGCTAGCGCACAAAATTAGGAAACGGTTAAGACGGGCCACATAATGCATTGTCACGACAAGTGCGATATGTGACATTAATCGATCCAATACTCCTATCGAGGACGATTCCAGTGTCAATGCCTGGCAGCGCAACCGGCGTCTACGGTTTTGAAACTGCAGCGCCACCACAATTCGCCACGGAGCCCAATACCCCTCCACACACAGGGGCAAATACAGGCTATCATGCGTGCCATAGGGTTATCATGACCCGTGCATTTGATAGGAGGAGGAAAGAATCTATGGCCAACGTGATGATCTGTACGCCTGCTGGAAAGCAGGCGCAAATAGAACAACCTGCGCTAGATAAGCTCTCGCAGTCCATTCAGGGTGACGTTCTCACACCGAACTCCCAGGGGTACGACGAAGCGCGGACCGTCTGGAACGCGATGATCGATCGAAAGCCCGGACTCATCGTCCGATGCCAGAATGCCGCAGATATTTCGACTGCCGTTAAGTTCGCAAAGACACATGATTTGCTCGTCGCAGTACGTGGCGGCGGACACAACATTGCGGGCAAAGGAATTTGCGAAGGCGGCCTCCTTATCGATTTGTCCTTAATGAAGGCGATCAAGGTCGATACACAGTTTCGATCCGCGACCGTTGAACCCGGTGTGACCCTTGGAGAGATGGACAGGGCCACACAAGAGCATGGACTTGCAACGCCTGTTGGAATTAATTCGACGACAGGTATTGC
>JBBQMJ010000087.1:0-10676 GCA_038328815.1 Fimbriimonadales bacterium
AACCGTCGGCCGCGCCGTGGTCGAGATGGGTGGCGGGCGTCACAAAAAGGAGGACTCCATCGACCACTCGGTCGGAATTGACTTTGCTGTCGAAGTCGGAGATCGCGTCTCCGAAGGCCACCCCCTCTTCACCGTCTACGCCCGCAATGAAAAGGAAGCCGAGGAAGCCAGTCACTCGATTCTAAAAAGCATCCAAATCAGCAAAACGCCAGTCAAGCGTCCAGAGTTGATCCTCGCAGAAATGTAGCTTTCGGGGCGCTTTGCATGGCTTCGCGTTGCGGCCCATTGCCTTTCATGGCCCAGGAGCCTGAACCGCAATACCGTAATACCCAACACCCCAACGCCCTAGCACCGCAACGCCCTTTCACCTTTCACCTTTCACCTTTCACAGCTATAATCTTTCCTTCATGAGCATGTTGAACGCGGTCAAGGATTGGGCGGAAGGAGTCATCTTGACCCTCGGATACCCCGGCATTGCCTTGCTGACCGGTCTCGGCTGCGCAAACGTTCCGATTCCTAGCGAAGTGATCCTTCCCTTCGGCGGCATCCAAGTCAGTAAGGGCCTCATGGATTTCAACCTCGTTGCCCTCACCGGGACGCTAGGAAGCGTCCTCGGCAGCCTAGTCTCATATGGTCTAGGCGCACTTTTGGGTCGAGATTTCCTCATGAAGTACGGACGCTACATGTTTATCCGACCCTCCGAGATCGCCCATGGCGAGGTGTGGTTCCAAAAATATGGGCTCAATGTCACGCTCTGGGGCCGTTTCATCCCCGTCGTCCGAAGCTTCGTCTCGCTCCCCGCAGGCCTTTTCCGCTCAAACTTGGCGAAATTCACGCTGTTCGCCTTCCTTGGCTCACTGCCATGGTGCTATTTCTGGACCTACATGGGAATCAAAGTAGGACAGCATTGGGACGTCGTCGAGCAGAACATGAAGGTCGTCGATGTGATCATCGCGCTCGCCTTCGCAGCCCTGATATTCAAGTTCTTCTGGTCGCGCCGAACCCGCCCCGTTGAACCTAGCGCCTAGCCTTAGTCCTGAATCGTCTAGAATGAAAGGACATATATGGCGAGAAAAAGATCTCCTTACAAGCAGCAGCAAGATAAAGAAAAGGGTGTAGAAGTCGAAGGCGTAGTCCTCGAAAACCTCCCTAACGCCCGATTCAGGGTCAAATTAGATGAAGGCGACGGCATGGAACTGCTTGCCCATGTCAGCGGCAAGATGCGAATGAACTACATCCGAATCCTGCCAGGAGACCGAGTCCGAGTAGAACTCTCCCCCTACGACCTCACCCGGGGCCGAATCGTTTACCGATACAAGTAATTGGAACTGGGCGTTAGGGCCTTGGGGTGTTAGGGTGTTTGCGATACACCCAGCTTCAGCTTAACGGGTTAACACCTCAAAGGCCTCACTCTTCAATCGCCCCTTCCTGCGCGGCCCAAATGAACGACCCAACCACCGCTCCAAGCAGTGGGCCAACGACCGGGATCCAAAGGAACGACCAAGTCCCGTTGTCCATCGTCGCATAGATCGTCGTAGCACCGATACCTACCGCCGGGTTAAAGGCGCCGCCAGAAACCGGGCCAGCGGCAATAGCCGCCGCCACGATCGTAAATCCGATCGCCAAACCGTAGAATCCGCGGCCTTCTGTCTTCTTGGAAGCCGCCGTGTTCATCACAACAAGCACCAGGGCCATCGTAAAGATGATCTCAACGATGAGGGCCTTTGCCGGCGTGAAATCTGCGCCCGGCTCGATCGCGACCGATTTGCCCATGATGAAATGGCCTAGGGCAAAAGCGCAGATCCCGGCAATGACTTGAGCCAAAACGTACGATACGAAGTCATTGGTGCTCAGCTTTCGCTGCAGAAAGAAGGCAAACGATACGGCCGGGTTATAGTGCCCGCCCGACCGATGGCCACCCATGTAAACCATCACCATCAGCGCTCCACCTATCGCAAGCGGCGCCAGTGGCGATGTGCCAACTGCGGCTAGCGAGATCACGAACAAGAATATAAATGTCCCAACAAATTCGGTTAATGCCTTCAAAATTGCGTCCTCCGAGACGGCTCTAGCGTAAGGACGTTGCGGTTGTTAGGAAGGCGCTTTTCTTAGGAAGGAATTGGGAAGAAGGGAACTGGGAATCAAGAATCGGAACGCTCCGATCCTTTTGCCTTTCTCCCTCTTCCCATGTCCCCAAGAAGAAACAGGGAAGGGAGCCGCGCTAGGAATCGAAATCCGGTGCCCTCGCTGGACTCCTATTCCTTACTCCCTTTTCCCTATTCCTTCGCCCGCAATTAGTGCGGCCGCTTTAAGGGCATCGCGGCCGCTATCCGACAGTGTTGCAAGGGGATTCAAGAACACCGCCGAAACCTTATAAAGCATCGCCTTGACTGAGGCACATTAAGCCCTGACCTCGTCAAGTTCAAGATCTGCACATTAAATGATTGTTATGAGAGGGGCGTTTTGTGACACGAGTCACGCAAATACTCGCCAAGTTAATGGGCTTTCGCGCCCGGCGGGTGATACATGCCCATCCCACAAAATGGTGGGACGAGCACCCTGGAGTCTTGTTCCCAGCGCAACCCGACGGAATGGAGGGCCGAATTTCATTCGCCGTTGCCCCGGTTAGGCTTGACGAAGTCTCACGATTGTTCCACCCAACGAGCGAATTCCTCCCAATACCAAGTTGATTCAATGGGCAACATGACGGTGTGGCCGCCTGGCTCGTTTTTCCGCACCTGCCATGGGTGAGAATCCTCATGCCCAGGCGGATCGGTGGCCATTCAACCTAAAGAAGTACCTCGGGGACGCTTCAACATCTCGCACTATCAAAGGCACGAACACAGGCGTTCAAAGTGTTTGGCTTAACGCACAAAAACTCGGAGCAGTTGATGCCATAGTGGCAGTAAGGCTGACGACGCTGAACGATGAGATTCAAACTTCGCTCTAAGCAACCATGGAGTATGTGACTTGATCTCCCTTCTCGCAGCCCTGGCAATAAGTCAGGCGGGGCAGGAACCTCTGCTCCAAGACCTGGCGCCGCCAATTGCCGATGCCAGCTCCTGGGGAGACCCAACTCCGAGCCTTCCCTACATTTGGTGGACGTCGAACAAGCTTCTTGTCAGGCTACGAAGCCAGGGAACGTGGGCGGACGCCCAAGGGATATTTGACCTCGAAACCAGGAAAATGACCCCTTTCCCGCTTCCACTGCTAGACCTTGGATATTGCTCTGGGCCAATCTCGCCCAACCGATCGATGGTTGTGGACGGGCCCCGATTCAAAGACGGCAAGACTACGTTCAATGTCAAGGACCTGTCAGGCAAGAAACTAATCGGAGCTTGGACAATGATCAGCAACGCAATGCCGCCGGATAGCGTGAGTGGGGGACCCGACTATCTTTTACCACGCGCCACATGGTCAGCCGATAGCCAAAGCATCTATCAGATCGATGCATGGCCTGAAGGTGAAAAGTGGTTCGCCATTGTGGCAGAGCGTCAGGTGAAGCATATTGACCAGATTCGCTTCTTCCCCGGTACCCAAATTCTTGAACATCCCTGGGACATTATAGTTTTCGATCACAAGGCTCTCGTCTATGGAGATTTTGGAATGGATCGGTTCGGCGGGCGGATGGGAATCAAGGTGCAGGAGTGGAGCCTCGATGACCCGAAAGGCACCGCAGAGCGGTGGACGATCAAGGCGCCCAAAGGTTGGATTAGGAATGGAGAATGCGAGCTCTCACCGAACCACGACAGGTGGCTCTTTGAATTCAGGAAATACCGAACAAACTACGCAACGACCGGAGGGTATCCATACAGCGCCGTGTCTCTATGGCAGTGCGGGCTCCACGGCGATCAAATGACTGAAATCGGAGTCTTCCCTCTTGGAGAAAAGGAGGAAGAGGCGTCTCGAAACACGATTCTTTGCGACCAATTCCCACATTGGCAACCAGACGGAAAACACATTAGCTTCATTATCGACCACAAGTTGTACGTCGTACCGGCTTAGACCGCGGTACCAAACACCTCGTGTC
Source organism: Fimbriimonadales bacterium (assembly GCA_038328815.1). Classification (GTDB taxonomy): domain Bacteria; phylum Armatimonadota; class Fimbriimonadia; order Fimbriimonadales; family Fimbriimonadaceae; genus JBBQMJ01. The sequence goes on from JBBQMJ010000087.1 coordinate 4,031, forward strand.
TGCGCCGGGACCACCTGACTATCGGGATACATTAACCCGCCATACTAATGCTTCGGGTTACGAAACGGCGCCGAGGGCCATGCAAAGCGTCTCATCGATGAAAAATTGGCCTGACCCTCGCCATCGGCTTCGTGCCGTGGGTATAATTCGCAATTGCGTCAGTCAGCTTCTAGGGTTAGACGGTCTTGCTTTCAAGGCGTCCTTATCGAGAACAGACGGAACGGAACCCGAGAAAGGATATGAAAGTTAGAGCTAGCGTCAAAAAAATGTGCGACAAGTGCAAGATCATCAAGCGAAAGGGCGTTGTACGCGTCATTTGCGAGAATGCGAAGCATAAGCAACGACAGGGCTGAACGGAGAAAGAACTAAGAATCTATGGCACGTATTGCAGGCGTCGATTTACCCCGCGAGAAAGCGGTCCTCTATGCACTTCCTTTGCTGTATGGCATTGGAAAGCATAATGTCCTCGATTTGGTAGCTAAGGCCCAGATCGATCCTCGAAAGAAGATCAAGGACCTTACTGAAACCGAGATCGCCCATCTCCGCGAAATCATCGATCGTGACTTCCAAGTGGAAGGCGACCTGCGACGCGAAGTGCAAGGCAACATCCGCCGGCTCATCGAAATCGGTTCCTACCGAGGTCTGAGGCATCGACGCGGCCTTCCGACCCGTGGACAGAACACTCGAAGCAACGCGCGAATCCGCAAGGGTCCCAAGAAGACGGTTGCCGGTAAGAAGAAGGCTAAGAAGTAAGAATTTATGGCACGAAAGCAAGCGACCAAAGGTAAGGCAAAGGAAAAGAAGAACATTCCCGTGGGTGTGGCTCACATTCACGCATCGTTCAACAACACCCTTGTCACCATCACTGACCCTCAGGGCAACGTTATTAGCTGGGCAAGCGCCGGCAACGTTAACTTCAAGGGAAGCCGAAAGGGCACGCCGTTCGCCGCGCAGGTTGCCGCCGAAAAGGCAAGCCGCCTAGCCCAGGAGCATGGCCTTCGACGCGTCGAAGTTCTTGTTCGTGGTCCCGGCAGCGGCCGAGAGACCGCGATCCGATCCCTTCAGGCTTCTGGCCTTGAAGTGGGAAGCATCAGCGACGTAACGCCGGTGCCGCACAACGGTTGCCGCCCTCCCAAGCGACGCAGAGTCTAAAGATTTCCCCCACAACAAACACATGCCACATATCTCAACTCTCGATCTCGATCTCGAATACGGCAAGTTCATCCTTGAGCCGCTTGAGAAAGGCTACGGCCAAACCATCGGCAACGCGCTTCGCCGCGTTCTGCTGAGTTCCATCCAGGGCGCCGCTGTTAGCGCTGTCCGCATCGACAAGGTTTTCCATGAGTTCGCCCCAATCCCGGGCATCAAGGAAGACACGACCGAGCTTTTGCTGAACCTCAAGGATCTCGCGATCCGAATTGAGGGCGATGGCACATCGGTTCCCGAGGATCAGGTTCTTCGAATCGACCTCACCGGCCCCGGCCGAGTGACGGGCGCCGATGTGATCTGCCCCGAGAACGTTTCTATCGTAAACCCCGAGGTTTATCTAGCCACGATCAGCGAGCCCAAAGCGACGCTGAACATGGAGCTTTATGTCGGTTGGGGCGCAGGCTACGTGCTTCCTGAGAAGCAGGAGCGCTACAAGGGCATGATCGGAGTCATTCCGACAGGCTCGCAGTACACGCCGGTCAAGAAGGTCAACTACACGGTTGAGCAGACCCGCGTTGGAATGCGCACCGACTACGAGCGGCTTGTCCTGGATATCTGGACGAACGGCTCCGTAAGACCGAACGACGCGCTTTCGCAGTCGGCTCACATCCTTGACAAGTATTTCCGCATGTTCTTTGACCTTGGAGCCGCCGGCTTCGAGGGTGAAGTTGAAGGCGTGGAAGACATGTTGGACGAGCTGAAGGATGTCCCAGACATCCGAATCGAAGAGCTCGATTTCTCCCAGCGCACTTTCAACTGCTTGCGACGCGCAGGCTTGTTGAATCTCCGCGCACTCGCCCTTGCGACCGAGTCCGACCTCACCAGCATCCGCGGCTTCGGCAAGAAGTCCCTGGTTGAAGTTCGCGACAAGCTCGTAGAGCACGGTCTTGAGCTCAAGCCACCTAAGGGCGGATATAGAGCTCTTGACACGCTCGATGACGATGATGACGACGAGGATTTCTAAGAATGCGACACCTAGTTGACCGACGTAAACTCGGCCTACCGAGCGACCAGCGCAATGCGTTGCTGGTCAATCTACAGCGCCAATTCATTCGACACGGCTACGTGCGAACGACCTTTGGCCGCGCCAAGGAACTTCAGCGTCTTGTTGAAAAGCTCATTACCCTGGGCCGACAGGACACTCTGGAAGCGCGACGACAAGCCCGAAAGGTGCTTGTTGGCCACAGCGCCAGTAGCAAGATTCCCGGCAAGATGGTTGCAGGCAAGTCGCCCAGCGAAAAGACCGCCCTTCTCGTGGAAAAGAGTTTGATCAACGGCGAAGACCTGGTTAAGCACCTATTCGACGAAGTCGGACCTCGCTTCAAGACCCGGAACGGCGGCTACACGCGCCTGACCAAGACTGGCCTCCGACGTGGCGACGGCGCTCAGACCGCAGTGCTGGAGCTTGTCGACTAATAGAATAAAACTCGTCGTCGCGTACGACGGAACCGACTTTTGCGGCTGGGCCGCGCAAGCTGGACGGCGAACCGTCCAGAGCACTTTGACAGAAGCTGTTCGCCAGGTCTCGGGCGAAGATATCGAGATCACCGGAGCCAGCCGCACCGATAGCGGCGCCCATGCCCGAGGGCAGGTTTGCCACTTCGATTTAGAAGCGGCGATCCCGCTTGACGTCATGCCGCGCGCTTTCAACCGCGTGCTGTCGCCAGAAATTCGTGTGGTGGAAGCTAAGCGCGTGTCGCCTAACTTTCACAGTCGCTTTTGCGCGAGAGATCGGGCCTATCGGTACGCGATCCTGTTGAGGGGAGATGATCCTTTCAAGGGACGCTACGCACACGAATGCACGAAGCCGCTCAACGTGGCGGCAATGAAGAAGGCGGCAAAGCTTCTCGTTGGAAAGCACGACTACCGTGCCTTCACCGAGGAACTCCAGCCCCACATTGACAACACGTGCAGGACGATGCGATCCGTCGAGGTCAAACTCGTACGCGATTCGATTTACGTTGACATCGTTGGTACGGCGTTCTTACGCGGAATGATGCGAAGGATGTCAGGCGCGCTGTTCGAAGTCGGACGCGGAAGACGCACGATTGAAAACGTTGGAGAGCTTCTCACCGAGAAGCGAAGCGAAATGCACTGGCCGGAAGTGCTGCCAGCTAAGGGGCTAACCCTCATGGCCATCAGATATGGCAGACATCCAATCGATAACCGGGAAAACAAAACAGCTTCAGGTTTGGCCTATTCGGAGTGAAAGGTGACGGGTGACGGGTGACGAGTTGGTCAGCCGGAGAGCTTGTCTCTTACGACGAAAGCCGGAAGCGAGACCTAGAGTCTCGGCACGAAATCGCGGAAGACACGATCTTCCATGCATTGAGGAATATGCGGGCTTGCCCGAAATACGGAAACGAACATGAACAGAACGACAACAGTAAAAGGAAATAGCATCGAAAGAACCTGGTACGTGGTTGATGCAACGGGTATTCCCGTTGGACGACTCGCCGGACAGGTTGCTCAGGTGCTCCGTGGCAAGCATAAACCCACATTCGCATACAATGCGGACTGCGGCGATTTCGTGATTATTATCAACGCCGCTAAGGTTGTGCTCACGGGAAATAAGAAAGACGAATTGATCTACTGGCACACGATGTGGCCCGGTGGTCTGCGCAACATCTCACGAGGCAAGCTCCTTGAGGAGAATCCCGTAAGGCTCGTTGAGAAGGCCGTTTGGGGAATGACTCCCAAGACCAAACTTGGCCACGCGATCATCAAGAAACTCAAGGTTTACGCGGACGACCAGCATCCGCACGAAGCTCAGAATCCCCAACCGTTGGACATCAGGAAGGATAAGTAATGGCACGCAAGCAAGCCCCAGCAACGCAAAATCACACCTACGGCACGGGCCGCCGCAAGAACGCGATCGCTCGCGTGTGGCTGATCCCCGGCGAGGGCAACATTTCCATCAACGGCAGGGATATGAAAGAGTATCTGGGCCGCCCAGTGCTTGAGATCCTAGTCAAGAGCCCCCTCGTTCACCTTGCGATGGACGGACGCTATGACGTCAAAGCCTACGCCAAGGGCGGCGGCATCACCGGCCAAGCCGGCGCCATCAAACTCGGCATCAGCCGAGCCCTGCTTGAGGTTGACGAAGAGCTTCGGAAGGAACTGCGAAGCGGTGGCTTCCTAACTCGAGACGCTCGAATCAAGGAAAGCAAAAAGTACGGCCGCAAGAAAGCGCGACGTGGCTTCCAGTTCGTCAAGCGCTGAGAATTCCTTCTCTCACACAACAAGCCTCCAGACTTCCTGTCTGGAGGCCCTTTCAGTTTTTTGGGACTGAGGATCGGCGAAACACCGCAAGCGATGGACTTCGCCCGGGAGGGACCCAGTCCCCTTGGGTCCATCCGGACCCGCAGCATTACTCCTCACTGCAATGCCGATCGTATCGGGCCAATTCAACTGTTTTCTCGAACAACTCAATAACGCCCGAGTATTCCTCGACTCGACCAGGCGGCAAAGATAGACAAAGGACCGCAAGCATCTCAGAGTCTCCACTCGCAAGGGTTAGCGTCCATTTGTGAAGCGAGAAATTGGGATCGTGGTCGCATTCCACCTGAAATTCGTGGCTGACCTGATATGGCTTAACACCCTCGCCTTTGGAAACGGGCACACCCGGCATCCTTGATTGACGAAACCCTACGGCAACGCGCAGGATCGGCTCCCCGGCGAGGGGCATAAAGGTTGCCGTGTTCTTCTTTTCATCTGGAATGATGGAAAGCACCCATCCGATAGGTGCTTGAAAACAAAGTTGGTTGCAACCGGCCCTAGCCCACTGCATTCCTTCTGCCGGTTCACCGTATCTCTGCTCCAAAACGTTCATTAGAATTTGCTAAGAATCAGCTATTATGCGCCCGATCCGGGGAGATAAGCTCTTTTTTTCGTGGCAGGGGCAGCAATTGCTATGCGGTCCGCTAGAATCCCCACCTATCGTGGTGAAGCCGTCGCGCAAATCCGTGCCTTCACGTAAGAGGATGAAGGTAAGGGAATTCCAGGAGGTCCAGGTAATCTCCCCTCGTGCATCTCCTGTCGGCGTGCCGGATATCTGCCCGATGGATCGCAGCCTTCCTTGCGATTCTGCTCATCGTCGTCAGCGCACCGACAGCAATCACTCCGAAAGGCGTCCAGTGTCCAACAGCGCCGGTCCAGGCAATCAAACTTCCCCCCTGCTGCGCGGCAAAAGCCCAGGCTCCAAAGCCCGGCGACAAAGCTTTCGTCCAGTGCCGGTGTGCGGAAAAGAAAGCAGGCGAAGCCAAAGCTGCCACGCAGACCAGAGAAGCCTTCTTCTTCGCCCCTGATGGTGTTGAACCACTGCCGCGAGCTCTACCAGTCGTCTACCAAGTTCACCATTATCAGGCAAACATCACCGCGACCGCGCCACCACTTCTCGATCATCCTCCGCAATTGGCCTAGGCTCCCCAGAACCATCGCCAACAAGGCACAGCCGTGCCTCCCCACTCCAGGAGTATGAATCTTGAAACGTTTCGCCTTCACCCTAATTGAGCTTCTCGTCGTCATCGCCATCATCGCGATTCTTGCCGCCATCCTGTTTCCCGTTTTCGCCCAAGCCAAAGAGGCAGCCAAGAAGACCAAGTGCCTAGCACAGTCCAGCCAAATCGGCATCGCGCTGATGCTGTACATCGCCGATAACGACGACAAATATCCGCAAGAGCATCCGGGCACCAACAATCCGGCCACCGACGATAATCTGGCGCAACTAGAATCCACAGATTACGGATCACCCTTTGACAAAATCCTCCCGTACGTGAAGAGCAATGACACCAGGTCGGCTGAACTCTACATCTGCCCAAGCGATACCGATCCCCACGGCAGCAAGCTGCTGGACAGCTTAGGCAATTGCATTGGCTCTAGTCCGCTCGCACCCCCGCCCGGCACGCTCAGCAGTTTTATCTTGAACGCCTACTACCTCTTCGGCGCCACCACTTCAGCCATCGAAACTCCGTCTCGGTCTATCTACATTTCAGAACGCCGAGACACCTTCTGCGACGTCCACTACCACCCCTGGCTCAGCGAGACGGAAATTTCAACCGGCCCCTTGGACACGGTGAATCCCATCGCAATCGGAGCCAGACACGCCAAGAAGAGTAACTTCATCTACTCGGACGGCCATGCCAAGACCATGTCCTTCGAGGCGACTAGGCAACCCTTCACCGACCATCTGCTCTACGGCGAGCAACAGGCCTTCTAAACACCACAAGTAGGCACCGGATGTGTTGAGGCCGTTTCATTTGTGCCGCCAGCCCCTGATTCGTCATCCCGACCGTAGCAATAAAAAGCGAAGGGGAGGGACCGGTTTTGGTCACGCCGCGCTCTGGAAAGAACTCCGCGCTTGCGATCACGATCCTCAGGATGGCGACTTCCGCCAGCCAGAAAGCACACAATGAGACAGCCGCAAGCCTGACGAAGC
>JBBQMJ010000088.1:0-10653 GCA_038328815.1 Fimbriimonadales bacterium
ACAGATACTCTCCGCGCTGGAAGCGGGAGAGGAAGTCTTAGGGAAGAGACTTGATGTTTACCGGAGTTGACCTCCTCCGCCTTCCGTGAGTCAGGCACCTCCTCCTCTCGCGACACGGAGTCGCTCCAAGAGGAGGAGTTAGTTGGAAGGGATAGTTTCGATTTGGACACCCTCACCTCAGTTCGCATTCGCTCACAGATCCTCTCCCGCGGAGCAGGCGAGGAGGTCTTAGGGAAGGGACTTTGATGGTTACCGGAGTTGACCTCCTCCGCATCTCCTAAATCAATTCGCCTTGGAGGCCCCAGTGGGTGCCGGCTTTGATGGCGACTTTGGCTAGTCGGCCTGTTCGCTCGATTAAGCCGGGGAAGTGGACCATTCGGTATTCGCGGCTGTAGCCCATCAGCATTTTGGAGTTCTTGGGAGATGCACCTTCAACCAGGACCTCGGCGGTCGTTCCCACCAGGCTTTCGTTGATCTCCAACGTAATTCGATTTTGAAGTTCGATCAGCTGGCGCAGGCGCTCTTTCTTGACTGGCAAGGGAATTTGCTCAAGATCGGCTGCGGGGGTTCCGGGTCTGGGGGAATAGATGAACATGTAGGCGCCGTCGAACCTGATGCGTTCCATCACTGACAGCGTGTTTTCGAATTGCTCCTCGGTTTCGCCTGGGAAGCCGACTATTATGTCGGTCGTCAGGCCTATTTGGGGCATTGCCCCGCGGAGGTCCTGAATGATCTGCGAGAAACTCTCTACAGAGTAAAGCCGCTTCATGGCCCGCAGGATGTCATCGTCGCCTGATTGGAGCGGGAGGTGGCAGTGTTCTGGGACAGCTGGGCAGTCCCTAATTGTCTCTATCAAATCGGCCGTGAAATCGCGCGGGTAGGGCGAGGTGTAGCGGATGCGCTGTAGGCCTGGAACTTGTGCAAGCTCGATGAGCAATCGGCTGAAGGGAACTCTGCCCTCGGGAAGGTTCTTGCCGTAGGAGTTGACCGTTTGGCCCAGTAGCGTTACTTCGCGGGTGCCGTTCGCGGCTAAGGCCGTGACTTCCTCGATAATATCGACGGTTGGCCTGGAGCGCTCTCTTCCACGGGTGGTTGGCACGATACAAAAGGTGCAGAACTTGTCGCAGCCGTACTGGATTGGGACAAATGCCTTCAGTTTCGGCGTACTTCCTACGCTTCGCTGCGGCACCGTTTCAACGACTGAGCCCTTTCGCTCGGGAAGCGCGGTTCTTGAGGCGAAGTGGCGCGTCTGGAGCGCTTCTTCCACAAGAATCGGAATCTCACTAATCTGGCCCGTGCCTACTACGAAGTCAACGTGCGGCGCCCTTTGATGAATCTCCTTGGTTCTCAGCTGAGCCATGCAACCGCAGACTCCCACGACAAGTTCGGGCCGAGACCGCTTCAAGATCGCGATTTCGCCGAGGAGGGAGAAGGCTTTATCTTCGGGCTTTCGTCGCACGCTACATGTGTTGAGGAGGACGACTGCTGCTTCGCGAAGACTGGCGGCGGGCTCGAACCCTATTTGCTGCAGGTAGAGGCCGATCTGTTCGCTGTCCTCTTCATTCATTTGGCAGCCCCAGGTCTGCACGAAATAGGTGCCGCGCCGCTCGCGCGGGCGGTTTTCGAGAAGGGCTGATTTCGGGACAAGGGTAGCGGACATGGAATTGAATCGGGGCACTTTAAGATACCTAGGCAGGCGTCCTATGTAGAACCTGGCTTGATGCCGGGTTACGGTTGCCCGTTCCTAGGCGTATACTCGAAGAAGTGAGCGCAATAACTCTCAATCGAATATGCCTTGTCCTTGCGATCGTTGGTCTGTTTATTGCCGGTGTCCTGAGCCTTTCACACCTTATGAACTATGTTCCGCCGTGTGGAATGAACGGCGGCTGCGAAAAGGTTGCGATGCATCCGAGTTCAAAATGGCTTGGGATTCCAGTGGCCTACTTCGGGTTTGGCGCCTATCTCTCGCTAGCGGTGCTTGCGGCGATTCGCGGCCTTAAGGGTCTCGCAAACACACGCAATCTGTCCTATCTTGGGTTTGCGATTTCGGCTTCGGGCATGGTCGTCAGCATATTCTTGACCTTCTACGCGCTTTCGGTTATTCGGGCCACTTGTCTCTGGTGCATGGCTAGCCTTGCTACGATGTTCCTGAGTTTCTTCGCCCATGCGATGCTTGCGCAGAAGGACCCCGAGCCAACGCCGGGCTCAGGATTTGACCTGAAATTTGGTTCAGTTCTCGCTGTTATCGCGCTGCTTGGAACTGCTGGTGAAGGCTATGTGATGCAGAAGGGCGGCATCCCGATTAGGAAGGTTTACGAGAATGCTCCAGTTGCAGAGTTCATGCCGCCTGACGCTCATTTTCTTGGCGATAAGGATGCACCGGTTACGATTGTTGAGTTTGGCGACTTACTTTGCCCGGCTTGCAAAGCTCACTACCCGGACCTGGTTGACATGGCGACAAAGTCTGGGGGAAGGATCAAATACGTCTTCCGGCACTATCCGATGTATCAGATTAAAGAGCACAGGATGAGCTACCAGGGCGCCGTGCTTTCCGAGATCGCTGCGGAGAAAGGGAAGTTTTGGGACTACGTTACCGAGGTTTATCAGTTTCCAAATCAAGAGATTGACTCGGTTCAACCGTTTGCGGACGTTCTCAAGGAAGTTGGGATCAAGCCGGAGCCCGCGGTCGAACGGTCCGTAAATGTGGACGACGCGGCGTTCAAGCGCGTTTATGCGGACTTGCAGGACGGCAGTCACCTTGGCGCACGAGGTACTCCGACTTTCTTCGTGCTAGCCAACGACCCGAGCATAAAGCCCAAGGCCTGCAACTTTAACGAACTGGTATCGCTGATTGACGCCGAACCCTATAAGAGCTTGATGGCGCATGCCGCGAAAAAGTAAGGGACAGGTTCTCGTTGCCATGTCGGGCGGTGTTGATAGCAGCGTCGCCGCAGCCCTAATGGTTAGCAGGGGCTACGATGTGATCGGCCTCACGATGCAGATTTGGCAGGAGAGCCAGACTGATCCCCGGCATGCCGGCTGCTGCTCCTTAGGAGCAGTTGAGGATGCTAGACGGGTGGCCGCTGTGCTCGGAATCCCACATTACGTGATGAACTTCAAAGAGGAGTTCCGCGAGTCGGTTATTGATAACTTCGTCGAGGAGTATGCCGCTGGCCGTACACCTAATCCGTGTGTGCGATGCAACAAGTTCGTTAAGTTCGAAATTCTCCTTCAGAAGATGCTGGAGCTGGGCTGCGATAAGCTAGTGACCGGCCACTACGCGCGAATCCGGCGACGAGGATCGCACTACGATTTGCTGCGTGCTTTTGGGTCCGAGAAGGACCAGAGCTACGTGCTTTACATGCTTGACCAGCGGCAGCTTTCGCAAAGCATGTTTCCAATGGGCGAGCTGCCTAACAAAGATGCGGTTAGGAAGTTAGCGCGGGAATTGAATTTGGTCTCGGTAGCAGAGAAGCCTGATTCGCAGGAGATCTGTTTTGTTAGCGAGGCTGGGGGTTATAGCGAGTTTCTTAGGAATCGTAGGCCCGATATCTTTAATGCGGGAGAACTGGTTGATACGGCGGGCAATGTCGTTGGTGAGCATGCTGGTGTTGCAGGATTCACGGTGGGGCAGCGCCGCGGGATTGGCGTTAGCCAGAAAGAGCCGCTGTACGTTATTGAATTGAAACCGAAGGAGAACCGCGTGATTGTTGGCCAGGCCGACGACCTTCTGACCCATGACGTGCACCTTGAGGACATGTATTGGGCGCGGGATCAGGTTGGGCCGGCGCGGGTTGAGGCAAAGATTCGCTACAACATGGCGCCCCAGAAGGCGATACTTCACGGCGGGCTGCATCCTAGACTGGTCTTTGACGAGCCTGTACGGGCGGTGACGCCGGGTCAGATTGCGGTGGCTTATCGAGGGAAGAGCGTTGTCGCTGGCGGGACTATCTCCAACAAGGCGTAGTTCTCAGCGATCTGCGAGCAAAGAATCTCAGCACGTTGCAATCGCCATGTTTGGGCGCGCTGGCCCTCAGGTGCGATGGATCGTGACTACCCATGGAGTAATAGGGTCAACCTCGACTCTATAGCCTAGTCGCTCGATCTCGCCAGACACCGATTGGGCGAACTCCTCGTCTCCAAGATCGACCTCAAGCGGATAATCATCAGCGCCGTCAATTAGATGTTTCGCAAAGCGTCCATCGAGATTGTTTAGCATTTGTTCACCTGCCATTAACATTTGCGGCGAAATCCAAAATGAGAATTGTACGGGGGCAAAGTTGCACCTGCAAGAGCTCAACGATCATCTTTCGATCATTTCTGAGGCGGTGCGTTAGGCTTTTGTTGCACGGTTCCCTTCGTGCTTGATACGGTAGACGCTGAGCCAGCCTGCTCTTTCGGGGTCTTTTGTGCCCGTTATGGGGGAAGTTCGTCTGACAACAGGAGCGTTTATTGCGGATTGCAGGCATGGTCTGGCCGTGGTGCTTTCGGAATAGCTTCCTTCGTCATAGAAAGGATCGACAGTCACTTCTTGCTCAAAAAATGACAGCCGCCGAGTCTGCTAGTAGGCTAAGGATATGAAGCCCAGCCTATCGGTCGTCGGAATCGTCGTTTGCCTGATCTTTCTCGCAATAATCGTGATTCGCGCGTTGAGATAGGCGGGGACATGAGTCGCGTTACTTGAAAGTCTGGGGGCGGCTTCTGGTTTGCGTTGGCCATCATTGTGAGGTCGCCATCGCCAGCAGCACGAACTTTCCAGGGAGCAAGTCGGAACGATCCGATCATATTTCAGTAATACGTAGGCTGCTTCCAACGAAAGTCCCATAAATTGGGAACGCCGAATAGGAGCACGTTGTCCTAACACTATGCCGGGATCCCGGCAGACGCTTCTATCTCCTGTCCCTCAAACTCGCGATAGCCTCCAAAAGCGCTTTGGTGTAGTGACAGATGATTAATGAAGTACGCGATTTAGTTTTAGTAGAAGATAGCTCCGATGATGCGGCCCTTTGTTTAAGAGCCATCGCGGCATGCGGAGTCCCATGCAAGGTGCATGTGATAAGCCACGGTGGCGAAGCCCTTGGTATGCTGCTCTCTCCGAATGGCCTAATGCCTGACCTTGTCGTCCTAGATTTCCACTTGCCCGGCATAAATGGTATCGAGATTCTCCGGCAGCTAAGAAGGCACGAGAGAACCCGACACCTTCCAACCGTGATGTTGAGCGCGCTGGCTTCAAGTACCCAAGTGGCTGACTGCTTGAACGAGGGTGCCAACAGTTGCGTCATCAAGCCGACTGATCCTGTGGCGTATTCGGAGCACGTCTCCCTCATCGTTCGATATTGGCTTACCGTTCACAAGGGGCCCGAACCGGGGGCTATCGCATGACGACGTTTGAATATTATGAATCGAACCCATTGACGAAGGAGAGTTACGCAGCGCAAGCCCTATGCAGGCTCATCCTCCGCGAGGACAGGGTAATGCGCAAGTCGCAGCCCAAGGCAAACAAATGACTGAACATGAAGCGACTGAACTTGCGACGCAACTCTTAAAAACACACCAGGGCAAAGGTTTTGAAGTTTCAATGCCCGACCATAGAGGCTACGACCTCATGCGAAAGATCTTTGCTGAGCTGGGGCACGCAACTGGGCCAGACGGTGAATTCTTTGTCGTCAAGGTTTTTGCCAGCGACGACCGGCCTCTAAAGGGCAAGGTTGCAGAGAAAAATTGAGCCTGACGTCAAATTTCTCGCGCAAGCGTTGAACTCTTGCAACCGGAGACCTATAATGGCGGGTAGAACCTGGTAACCATATCAGTCGTCCGCATAAAAGAAATCCGTCCCAATCATCGAAGCAAGGGCCGGGCAAGTGTGCGTACAATGGAAGAAATTAGAAAGAGGTTGAAAATGAGCAACAACAACGATGACAGCAATGTAATGCTTTATATGCTAGCCGGTGTGGGACTGGGTGCGATTATTGGCGCCGCCGCCGGCCTGCTGTTCGCTCCCAAGCCGGGAGCCGAAATCCGCGACGATCTAGCCGACAAGTTTAAAGAACTGAAGGGCAAGACCGAAGAGTGGGTTAACGAGCAGAGAGCCAAGCGAACCATCAGCGAAGCCGCTGAAGAGCTAGGAGTCTAAAAATCTCCATCAACCCATGGTAGGTTGGCGAATTCTTTTATGGGCGGTCCTTGTGTTGGCCGCCCTTTCGTTCTTGTACTTGGTACGAGGCATCCTGTCGCCATTCATCCTTGCGGTGATTATCAGTGCCATTCTTGAGCCGACCATCCGCCGCCTTCGACTTCGGGGCTGGTCTCGTCCGACGGCTGTCCTTGCCGTCTTCATGTCCTTCCTGTTGGTGGTGATTGTCACGGGAGCGTGGCTGTTACCCATTGTCGGCACTCAGCTTTCGACGATGCGGGATAAATTCACGCAGATTGCGACCGCCTGGACGACACCCGACACGAATGAACTCATTTTTGTTAGATGGAACCCTGTCGTGCGGGCCGAGTCTACGGGCGACACTAATGCGATCGACAAGTTCCTTGAGGCTAATCGTCCGCTGCTTGATCGGCTGAACCTGCCGACTCGAAGTCAGGCTTACATTCAGAAATATATCGAGCCTCGTCGTGGCGAGATTGCGAAGGCGATTGAAGGGTTCTTTGGCAGCTTTATAGGCATCGCCAGCGGCATGGCGTCGCAGATTTTCCTGCTTCTATTTGCGCCCCTTCTTGCCTTCATGATGATGATGGACATGGAGCAGTTGAAGCGGAGGAGCGTTACGTGGATTCCGCCAACGATTCGGTCGAGCACTGTGGCCATTCTTAGCGACATCGGCGATGTTTTCATGAAGTACCTGCGCGGCGTGACGACTGCTGTCACCGGCTATATGATCGTCATGTCGATCTTGTTGACTTTGCTTGGGGCGCCCTATTCGGTTTTGATTGGAATCATCGTGGGGATCGTTTATTTGATCCCGTATTTGAACGGCATCATCAGCATCACGTTGATTTTTACCTTGACCGGCTTGAGTGAGCGGACCGGCGATTGGCTGTTTCATTTCCAGTCTTCCTGGGTCTTTGCTATTGTCGTGTCGGCGATCTTCTTGATCACGCATTTGATTTACGACTCTTTGCTTTTTCCTCGGTTGGTGGGCAAGTCGGTGGGGCTTCATCCGATTGTCAGCATGTTCGTGATATTTAGCGGTGGCGCCTTGTTTGGCATCATCGGCATGATCATCGCGTTTCCGTTGGCGGGGTCGGTTAAGGTTATTTTGGACCGGTTGCTGGGAGTCGCGATGACGACGCAGGAGACCTTGGCTCTTCCGACGGTGCCGTTGAGGCACCGGACGTCGGCGTCGACGTAATCCCGGGGAGGGTCGAACCCCGTTTCGACCATATTTGGGTGGATTTAGCGATCGACCGTCCGCTCGCGGAATAAGGGCAAGGTCGAAACGGAGTTCGACCCTTCCGGGACGCCTAGCCTTTGAACCTCCGATTGCAGGACCTAGGCAGGTCGAAACGGAGTTCGACCCCTCGCGGTTAGGTGCTGCTCAATCGTGCGGCAAGATGCTCCGCGTTCAGCACCACGGTTCGTGGACCGGATTCTAAGACCACGGAAAGCTCCATCGGATCAATTTCGTATTCGACCGGTTCTGTGCTTCCTCGGAAGGTCAGGGTTAGGGTGTCGCTTTGGCCGCGGGCGGCGGTTAGGGCGTCTAGGGGTCGGCGGTCTTTGCGGAGGAGGCCGCCAAATACTATCTCGCCAGCAGTGATTGTTAGTGTCGCTTCTTGGTCATCCAGCGAGGCGGGGCCTTTCCAGAGCAGGTCATTGCCGTTGTCAAAACCAATATGCCCCTCAACGTAGGCTTGTGCGATTGCGCTTTCTATGCCGGCTTGGAAATCGCCTTCGTCGCCGATTGTGGGTAGGCCCTGGGCAATGCGGTGCCAGTCCTCGAAGGTGAACGGCTCGCCGATGTAGCGAGACAGGTGGGGGTTGTGGCTGCGGACTAGGCGGAAGAAATCGCTGTCTCGGTCGAGTTCGGTGTCGCATTTTGGGCAGACCAGGCCGTGGTTTGGGCTCTCTTTGCCTACCGCAAGCCAGCGAACGTCCTCAAGGTCCAAGTGTCGCCCGACTTGATATTCGGCAAAGCCGAATGTATCTTCTTTAGCTCCGAGCAGCGTGAGGCTTGCGTCGTCGACGAAGTAGTCCGCTTCGCACGCGTTGCAAACGGCGTTGCCCGCACCGGGGTCAAGACCTGCGGCGACTCTTGCCCATTCCTCCGGATAGAGGCGGTCAAAGCCAAGGTCTTTAGCCTTGGTGACGAGTTTGCGGCGGCCGTCGGGCAGGGCGTCAAACTGGGCGTCGCAGGAATCGCAGTGCCAGATCTCAATGCTTCGACCAGACAATGCGCGCCAGTCATCCCAAGTTTTGAATTCGTCCGGCTTGTCGGCAGGTGACATGCCATCTTTCTGCGATTCGTAAACGGTGTTGCATGCCTGACATGTTAGCGACAGCTCCGGCTTTAGGAGGCTCTTGCGCTTTGCGGCGAGCTTGCCTAGCTTGCAGTTTGGGCACGCCGATAGGGGTGCGCTGTTCTTTTGAAGGTGCAAGGCGCCCATTTTGCAGACAGGGCATTGCCGGTCGCTGAGAAGCCTTTGCTTGACAAAGCCTTCATGGCACACGGGGCACGCGCCTTTCTTAAGCGGCTTGGGCTCGTCCATCGGTTCGCCGCAAGATGGGCAGCCGCGGCGATCAAAGCGGAACTGTTTGAGCCGGACAAGCTCCTTGTCGTAGGCTGCCAACTCCATATGCGGGAGCGTGGAATCGGGCTCGGTAAACAATGCTCGCAGCCTTTCAGCGGTTTGGGGCCTTTCGCCGAACTTTAGGGCGAGGCCGGCTTCGATTGCTTTGACCACGGATGGATCGAGACCAGGTCTGAGCCGGTCGACGGGTGTTAGCTCTTCGCCCGCTGCCCGGCCTGCGGCTGGGAGGGGCGGTTGCCCCGTGAGCATGTGATATAGAGTCGCACAGAGGGCGTACAGGTCGGTGGCTGGGCCCCGGGCAGCTCTTTCGGCGAGTTGTTCGAGGGGCGCGTAGCCGGGTGTGAAAAGGATGGTTTGCCGGTGGGAGACATCGGCTAGCCACTCTCGAGCAGCGCCGAAGTCAATCAGGATGGCATGGCCATCGGGAGCCAAGAGGATGTTTGATGGCTTGATATCGCGGTGCAGGATTCGCTTGGCGTGCAGGGCTTCGAGGGTTTCCAGGAGTTGGAAGAAGACGTCCAGCGCGCCGTCGGGGTCCATCTTGCTTTCGCGGTCGAGGAGGTTCTGGAGGCTTTCGCTGTTCCAGATGTAGTCCGTGGCGAAGTAGGCGGTTCCGTTTTCGACGAAGGTGGCTCGGACGGGCAGCACGCCGGGTAGGTCTAGGCGGGCGAGGGTGCGGGCTTCGTCCAGGAACCGGTCTCGGAGGCGGAGCGGGTTTGGGTCGTTGAGGTTGAGGAGGCCGTCGGCCTCGCGCACCGAGCCCATGGGGGCGAGTTCTTTGATAGTCGCGTCGTCTTGCCTGACGTGGTCGTGGGCTTGATAGGCGATCGCAAACCCGCCGCGCCCCAGCACCGATTGGATTTCGAATCGGTTGGAGAGGATGGTGCCGGGGGCTAGGGGGGTGGGGATTTGCACGGGACTTGGTGATTGTATGCGGAATGCGGGATGCGGGATGCGGGGTGGGTGCGTTCCGCATACCGCATACCGCATTCCGCATCTACGTCTTACCTCACCAAACAGCCAAACCGCTTCTCCCCCTTACCCGTCAAACTAAACAAGATGTTCGCCACATTGCTTGCCGTCGTGCTGACGCCGATCACGTACTCGTTCCCGGTCGATAAGCCTGCGCTTTATGACGTTGGGATGAAGTTTGATGGGTTTGTGCCGATTTTGGGCGGGCAGACCGGCGTTGCTGAAATTGAACTTGGCGTTTCTGCATTGGGGCTGAAGAACGACTCGGACGGCCATCCGCAGGCGGCGAGCGAGCTTAAGGCGATCAAGGTGAAGTTCAACGGCGCCTCGTTCCCAATCGACATCGACAATGCCAAGAAATATTTCCCAAAGACGACTGTGTCGCTGACGCCGCAGGGCCGCATTTTGAAGAGCGATGCGCCGAAGGTGAGCCTGCCAATTCGGTTGCCTGGCCTTGACATCCAGCGACTGCCGGATGTCACGTTTCTTCCGGTGGAGTTTCCTGCTGATGGCGTGGAGGTGGGGAAGGAGTGGAGCTACAAGAAGTCGTTTGGCGATAGCGATGTGACGTTCACTTTGAAGGCGACCTCGGTGAGCGACGAGAAAGTCGAGATGGACGTGAAGATGGCGCAGAGCTATGACAACCTGGAGGACTCCGCCCTCGCTATACCTGCTGATCCTAAGGACGCGGTGGGCAAGGTTCATACGGACGTGACTGGAGTCGGACACGCAGTCTTTGACCGCAAGTTGGGTCTGATCAAGACGGCGGTGATCGATGCCGATGCGAAGAGCAAATCTACGAATATCAAGAGCGGCGGGGCCTCCGACCGCGATCTCAAGACGCATCTTTCGATCACGTTGACCTCGGGCGGAACCATTCAGGCGATCAACGATCGCCCCAAAGACAAAATTGGCCAACTCAAA
>JBBQMJ010000089.1:0-10628 GCA_038328815.1 Fimbriimonadales bacterium
TGATGTCTCGGAACGCCTGCTTCATAGACTTGCGAACGCTTGGCATTTTCTGCGAATCGATCGAGATCTCAGGCCCATCGTCCTTCTTGTCGCTCTGCTTGTTCTGCGCAAAAGATCCAAGTGGCAGTAACAGAGCGAGAACGGCGAGGCATGGAATCCAAGTGAGCGCCAACTTATTTGGCGAAGACGACAAACCGAGTATTCGGCGGATACGGTTCATGAGAGATCCTCCATTTGCAGCAAGGGACAGTTGCGGTCGAAAAGCACGCTGCTCTTCGAGAGCGGTTAGGGCGCGGGCATAGACGATGGGATCGCCCATGGCGCGGACAGCGATATCGTCGCAACAGTGCTCGCGCTCAACGCGGATCACCTTGGACGCCCACCATACGGCGGGATGGTAGAAAAGGGTAGTTTCGACGACCGTCTGAAGCAGGTTCACAAGGTAGTCGTGCCTTCGGATGTGCGCCAGTTCGTGGGCGAACAGGGCTTCCAATTCTTCGGTAGGAAGGCCAAGCAGGGCGCTGCAAGGAACCATAACGGTTGCCTTGAAGAGACCCATCGCGGAGGGCACTTCGATCTTGCTGGTTTCTAGCAGACTGACCGCTCGGCGGATGCCGAGTCTGGCCGCTATGTCATCCAGGCGCGCTTGCCATTCGGCGGGGGCCGGCGAGGCGAATTTCTTCTTAAGGCGCTCAATTTCCACCAAGCCGCCAATCATTCTCAGCGAAAGCAACGCCATACCGATGACCCAGATCAAGACAAGGTTTGGCAAGTAAGGCTCTACTATCTTTAGGGCGGCGCTGAGCGGGGAAGCGGGTTCGGGCACGAGGGAAATTCCCTTGCCGTAAATCTGTATCGCGGCGACCTGCTGCGGTGTGAGCGCGGTGGCCTCGGTTGAATTCACAACAAGGTAGGTCGCGATGGGGCAAGCAGCCATCAGAGTCAACGCGACGCAGCTGACAGCATAACGTGCATTGGCGCTTCGCTTTTTCAGCGCGTATAGCGTGATGGCGAGGGCGATGGCGATGGCAAGGCCCTCCCACACGAAGTGGAGCAGGGTCCAGCCCAGAGTTGCGATCAGGTGGTGATTCACTTCTTGCTCTCCAGCTCATCGAGCAGTTTTCGAATGGCGGCGAGATCTTCGCTGCTGGCCTTTTTGGAAGTCAGCGCATGCATGACGAGTTCCTGAGCAGAACCTCCGAAGGCCTTGTCCATAAGGTCGCCGACGAGGTTGCGCTTTGCGAGCTCTTGGGATTGGCTGGGCTTGTAAACGTGCGCCCGTGCCTCCTCTTCGCGGTCGAGAATTCCTTTCTCGGCCATGATCTGCATAAGCTTAAGAACAGTTGTGTAGCCCATCTCGCGAGACTTACAAAGCTCGTCGTGGACTTCTCGCACTGTGCTTGGCCCGCGTTGCCACATCACTTGAAGGATGCTGAGCTCCGCGTTGGTCGGCTTCAATTCTTTGCCCTGCTTGATCATGTTTAGGATTATATACGAAGTTATTCGTAGTCCTAGGTCCCGGCTGAGAAAGAAGTTGAAAAAGATTATTTGTGGGGTGTCTGGGGGGCTGAATTAGGGGCTGTTGTATCGTCCGCTGAGTCTTCACCGCCAGACAACTTGGTAATGACTTGCACTTGAGGCAAGACGAGAGAAGATACGGTTATTAACGTGATGGCAAAAAGAACGATTGAGACCCAGAGTATCGGTCTTACCGTTTTAGGCGCGGCACGATCCTTGAAAACCATCCAAATCATGAAGGCAAACGTGCCGCACACCAGGAGGAGCCCTACCCCTAACGTCGCCCTTACTGTGCCGGTGTCCATTAGGTTTCTAGGGCTGCGGCGGACCCGCGATGCCGCTCATATAGGGTTTAAAGCTACTTAGCCACCGACCCTGGATTACAGCCTCGCCGATCATCCCTTCGCCACACTGGTCCCAGACTGGGAACGCGCACTGGAACTCCATTGCACCCCTGGTTGGGGAATGCAACCTAACATGCGGTTTAAAACACTCGGAATCGTTCGCCCAGTCGGACGACATGATTTCGTTTTGGGCATTCACGCCGTAGCGCGCCATGATGCGGCAGTTCGGCTCTACGACCTCTGGACCGCTCTTAGAAGACTTGTCCAATGCGATCCCGTAGAAGATGCTCCCACCGATAAGACCACCGCCTCCGATCACCATCAGGAAGCAAAAGATGGCGAGGAAAACGGTGCCGGGGCTGAAGAACATCGCCATGCCGATAATGCCGAACAGCATCAAGATGACGCCACCAATCAGACCGAAGGTGATGAGCTTCTGGTTGAATTCTTCGCTACGCTGGTTCATAGGGTTGTCACCAGTTTAGTACGATTTTGTGGCCTCAAGGTTTCGGACGAGCCGCAGCCCACCAATGATCTGCAGGAAGGAGTTGACTCAACGTGATCGCAAGCACCGCGCTCTTACCAGAGCGCGGCCTGACCCAAAGCCGGTCCGCTTCGCTTTTATTGCTACGGTCGGTATGACGATTTGAGGATAGGCGACACAATGAAACAGCCTCATTCGTGGCACCCAGTCCGGACGAAGGCAGGCGGCGCCAATAGTCGATACGAGGAATTGTGCACCCCCTTTACAACTTGGGAATCCGGAACTCCGTTAGAACCAACCGGCGCTTACTCGCTAAGCCGAACTTATTCGGCCCACGGAAACGGAGAAAGGACCTGTGAAACAGGTCCCTCCCAATCCTACGTTAACGAACGGGCCTGCACTGGTGCGCCGGGCAATATGACATCGGCGACCGCATAACTGCGGCGGATGTCTTGAAGGCAAACTTTAGCCCTGTGCCCAACATACTCGCCGCCATCAATCAGTTCGATGTAATAGCCAGCGTCAGTCCAGCCGACGATCTTGTTCGAGTTCTCGAACGACGACCTTCGCACGTTGCATTCCAGAACCTGCGCTCGACGGTAGCCCATATGCGAGCGGTCCAGCTCTTCAATGGTTGAGGAACGGATGTCGTACTCCTCGTAGTCCATATCGAAGTTCGCTCGGATGTATATTCCGCGGCGCATCTCGTGCTCGAGATCCTCGACGTTTTCCCCGTCCGCGCCAATAAGGGCTTCGACGGCTGCTGGGTGGCATTCCACGATGAAGGCGTTGCCAGGATCCGTGATCTTGCGCCACATGTCGCGCTCGATCCAGAGCGAGACGGTTTCCTTGCTGGAGATTCTTCCGCGACCATCGCACATTGGGCAGATGTCGGAAATGGCTTCCGTCACCGATTCTGCGGTGCGCTTACGGGTGATTTCAACTAGGCCGAGCGAACTGATACGGCCAACTCTTGTGCGGGCGCGGTCTCTGGCGAGACCCTCTGTGAAGTTGGTGATGATCTTCTTGCGGTCGTCGGCAGACTCCATATCGATAAAGTCGATAACGATGATGCCGCCCATGTCTCGTAGCCTAAGCTGTCGCAGAACCTCATCCGCCGCTTCCATGTTCGCCTTGAAAATTGTTTCATTGAGCGAGGTGGTTCCGACCTGCTTGCCCGTGTTGATATCGATCGCTGTCAGCGCTTCCATCTCATCGACGATGAGGTAGCCGCCGGACCTAAGTCCAACTCTGTGCATCAGAAGCCTATCCAAATCGCGCTCGATGTTGTAGGCATCGAAGATCGGGACTTCCTTATCGTAAAGGTGAATCTTTTCACGCATAGCCGGCGCCACGACGCTTGCTACGAGGTGCACTTTCTCGTACTCATCGGGGTCGTCGATGACCATGCGGATGATGCCATCACCAAACATGTCTCGCACCGTTCGATAAAGAAGGGTTTGGTCGCGGTGGACGCAGGCTGGAGCGCGCTGCTTCTTGGCGGAGCTGAGGACTTGCGACCAAAGCTGCTGCAGAAACATGATATCGGCCTTGAGTTCGGCTTCCGTGCGACCTTCGCACTCTGTGCGCAGGATGAGGCCGAAGCCATCGGGCACAATCTTATCACCGACTTTTCTTAAGCGCTCTCTTTCCGAGCGGTCCTCAATCTTTCGGCTGACGCCCACGTGGTTGGCTTCAGGCATTAGGACGACGTAGCGTCCTGGCAAGGCAATCCTTGTGGAGACTCGCGCTCCCTTCGTTCCGTGAGCGCCCTTGGTGACCTGCACCATGACCTGCTGGCCCGGCTTGAGGAGGTCCTTGATCTTGCGGCGCCTTAGCTCGCTTCGCTTGAGCGACGCCGGGCTGTTGTCCTGAGATTCATCGGGGACAATGTCGGCGACGTACAAGAAGGCGTTGCGCTCAAGGCCGATGTCGACGAAGGCGGCATCCATTCCTGGGAGAACGTTCTGCACGATACCCTTAAAAATAGAGCCGACGACGCGCTCTTCCCGCTCGACGCGGTACTCCATGAGCTGGCCATCTTCCAGCATCGCAATTCGGGTCTCCCGGTTGGAGACGTTGACGATAATTTCTGTGTTGGATCCTTGTCCACGCTGCCCATTGGAGCTGTCGCGGTCTGGTGTGCGTCGCGATCCTCTTCGACGCCCGGATTTTAGTGTTGAGGTCATTAGCGGTAAGCGGATAGTTTACCTTTGCGAGCGGTTGGGGCTAACAACTGTCATTCCGAACTCCGCGTGAGGAACCTTTGTTCAGTTTGCTACTTGTCTTCCAAAGCCTGGGCCTCACTGCTAGTGCGTTCCTCAAACACAACTAATCTCTTTTTGGATTCCTCACACGGAGTTAGGAATGACAGTTACCTAGATCAACCGTTCGAATTTTGCAGGGTCCCGCTCCAGAAGCTCCCTCATCCATGCGGGAATGCTGATCGCCTTGCGTTCTTCACCCATGACCACGTGCCACGTGTAACCTTCGGTTGCCAGCGCGCCGGTTGTTTCATTGATCACCAGGTATTCAAACCTCATCGAAGATCGCTTGATTTCCGCAACCGTCACCTTAATGGTCACCCAGTCGTCGTACTTCACTTCAGCCTTGTATCGGGCATGAGCCTCGACGCATGGAAGCTTAATGCCACGTTCTTCCAAACTCTTGTAGGTAAATCCACGATCCCTGCACCAGGCTCCTCGGGCTACTTCGAACCAGAGAAAATAATTGCCGTAATAGGCGTGGCCCATCTGGTCGGTCTCGCCGTAGCGGACCCGAACGCGCTCTTCCGTGACAATGGGAGTCATTCGTTAGAGTTTATCTGTGCTCGTCAGATTTTACGGCCTGTCACCACAAGCGCCTGCCTAGATGTTGTGCGATCCGGCTCCAAGGAGGCCTCAATGCGGTGAGCGAGTTCCCGCTCAAACTGTCCAAGGTCAACATCCGGATGTTCGTTCAAAAAACCGTACGCAGGTGTCCCATAGATCAGCGCATAGGCCAGTCGGCTGGGGTCGTCAATTACTGTTGAATTCTTAACAACATCGATCGTGACTTCCTGAAATCCATTTCGCTCAAACAAGGACTTGAGCTCAACCTTGTCGTTATATCCAAACGGCGTCAGCCAAAAGAGGGGTGGATTCGACTTGCAGGTCTCAAGGGCGAGATCGTGGGCGATCTCCGACGCGGGATTCAAGCTCAATTCATCCCAAACGGTGCAAATTAGGTGTCCCCCAGAGGTTAGAACTCGCAGGGCTTCGCTTATCGCCGCATCCTTGTCGGGCACGAACATCAGGCCGAACTGGCAGGTGACAGCATCAAAGGAAGCATCTGGAAATGGGAGGGACTGAGCATCAACAACCTCGAACTTAATCTCGTTGGGTGCGAACTTTGTCTTCGCAACCTCAAGCATGCCTGGATTCAAGTCAGTTGCGACAACGTTGGCATTCGGCAAGGCATCTTTCGCCGCCCGAGTATCGGCGCCAGTCCCGCAAGCTAGGGTCAATAGAGAGCTCGGATTTAGATTCAGAAGGCGTTTCGCAAGGTCCTTAGCGAAGCTCTCAAAGAAGAAGGGTCTCATGTGAGAGTCGTAGATCTTCGGGATATCGCCGACGAATGCTGTGTCGCTTGCCATGTGCCTATTGTAGTCGTGGTGGCGCCGATGACCGCCTGAGCTTCGGGAAGATGTTGGGGGCAGCGTCTTTACCGCCGGCGACGGCGCAGGGCATCAGGGGGAGCTTAGGCCTGCGTGAACTCATTCAGGTTCTTGTTAAATTCTGGACAATGGGCTTGACAACCCTCTGATAAAGGGACTAGAGTTATAGCAATGAATTTGAAATATACATTAGCGGTGGCGCTCGTCGTAATAATGGCAAACCTTGCCAGGGCCTCAGACGAAGCACATATCAAATTTAAGCAAAGTCGAACCGTGAATTTTAAGCGCACCGAGGTCACGGCGATGTATTACCCCGTTGGTTTCCCAATTCCCTTCAAACCAACCTCAGATAAACGGCTGCCCTTCAGCCTTAGACATGGCCCTGTAGTGCCTTATACCGGCCGCGATCCTAGCTTCGAGGATGTCATCGCGCGTGAAACGATGCACTCTCTTGGTACGGCCATCGATCTGCATAAGATGCATTTGCACGGAATGTTTTTTGACTTAACCAACCTACTCGATCCGGCTGAAGACAGTTTCGGCATCGATTTTCCGGCGGAAGTGGATGCACCAGATTTTTCCTCAGTGCCAGCTGAGCCAACTGCGGCGACCGACGGTCAAACGACGATTGTGACCGGGAATGGATACGCGAGTATCAAGAAGGCTAACGGCACCTTTCTGCCGGTCAACGTTAACAGCACGTTCCAAGTAGATTCCGGCGCCACATTCTGCGATCAGACAGTCACGTATATTCCAAGCGCTCACACGTTCGTGTGGGTGATGTTGTGGAGGGCGAATGGCACTTTCGTTAAAGTTGGTCTATCAACCAGCTGTCGCATCACTCAAGATGATTGGACGATGCTCGATCTCGGACCTGGTCAACTCGGGAACTTCGATCTAGACTTCCCGAGCGTCGCATTCTCCGGCCAAGATGTATATGTAACGATTGACCGCGAGGAAACAACTCCTGTAGTGGCTCGAATACCGCTTAACTACGCTCCAACGCCAGGTCTACAGCCTTCGCGCATTTGGAGCCCTCCTGACGACGACATCACTTATGTCCGAATTTGCACCAATTCGGGACCGACCGTGTACATAGGCGCCCATGAGGATGACAGCACGCTAAGGGTCTACCCTTGGGCGGAACTTGACAATGACCCCGGGGCACCTCACGATATGCCCGTGCCAAGCTTTTCAGCACCCTTTGTCTTGGGTAGCCCGGCCTGGCTAAACCGAGCGAAGAATTGCGAATTTACAGGCGCATCGATGCTACCTGGCCATGCCTTCTTTGCCTGGAGCGCGATCAATACAAGCGTGCAGAGCAATCCTCAAATGATTCACCCACTATGCGCGGTTGCTGACGTCGACGTCATTAATTGGGCTACATCAATGCGTTATGTCTGGTCAAAAGATTGGGCGATCGCCTATCCCGCGGTGAGTACACAGCAGGGCACATCCGAAATCGGAATAAGTTATGTACTTGCCGTGGGCACTAGCTCACCATATAGGCTCACCCACGCGGTGGGGCTACTAAAAGCACCCATACAATATGCTCCCGTATACCAAAGCGACCCCTATTCCAACCCTGGTTGGGGTGACTACTTTGGATTAGAGCCACTCGCTTCCGATGCCTCGGCTTTTCAAGCCATTTTGTTTCGATATGCCCCAGGTAAACCGGGAATGCAGCTAACCTGTTTCAAGCGCGCTCCCTGACCCTGTTATATACTGTTCAGGAATTTTCTTCTTGCAAACAATTGACTTTATCTCGTATGATCTTTATAATGACTCAGGAGGCCCTTAAATGGTAAGTCTTGCAATAGCAGCGGTTCTTATGCGTCCCGTATCACTCTCGGCACCCAACATGGTGCACAAACCGATGGCGCTCAGACGTCATTTCGCTGACCCGACCTACACCCCCATTCACGATATCTGGTGCAGTTCTCCAATTATTGAGGCGGACGGCAAAATGCATTTGGTCGGAACCTTCGAGCTTTCATTCGATTGGGATCCCAGAGTTGGTTGGGGAGACAGCGGCAATATGCCGAAAGTCTTTTACGGCGTAAGGCCGAACCCGGCCAAGTTCGGGCCTTTCCCCAAGGACAACGGTAAATGGATTGCGATGACGAATCTCGTGTTTAAGGCGGTCAATAGCACCACGGGCAACAGATTAATGAGCTTTGACGCTACATTCGGAGCAGACGCGGCGCTAGAAGGGGTAGTCGCAATTAGTCTTTATGGAACTCCAGCGGATGTGACCGTTAAGTATGATCCGAAGGATCCAACGAAGGATGTCACCTATCCTGGGAAGCCGGAAATGTCCTTCGCTGTTACCGTCTTTCCTACGGTGGCCCTGTCACCAACTAAGTTGAATAACGTCATTCCAATCGAATTGATTAGTTTCGAGGACCTCAGAGGTTACCAGCCGACTGTCCGGCTATCGGATCCTGACAAGCTTCACTTCTTCGCCTTTAATACTTGGGCGTTCTTGCCAGATATTTATGGCTTCGACAGCAGCTCCGCAAGCCCTCCATTAGACATGTCGACATGGCCGAATTGGATTCAGGTTTCAAATAGTCACTTTACGAAATCTGGAATTGGGCTACGGCATGGCCAATTAGTTCCCGACGACTTGGGATCGTATGATTGGGTTCTCATCAGCGCTTCGGATCCTACTGGGAGTGCTTACTATCCTTCTGTGAAAACCTACGAGTGCGATGGCGTAGTCCGCTACGTGAAGTAGGAAGGACGAAACCCCCCACGGGCCTGGCATATGCCAGGCCCGTTTTGCTTGATGGACCTCGACTTTCTTCACCAGCGTAGGGTGAATCAATGGTCTGCGGCTCTTTCGGAGCGCAGGCACAAACCAATCCTGCGCCTTCATTCATACTGATACCGCTTGGCACCCGGCCGCTAAAGAGGAAGGCAAAAAAGCCCCGCTCTCTTAGGAGCGGGGCATGCGTTGGACCAGCCTCGGTCGGCTTAAGCCGACTCTTAATGGTTTGGAAACCTAGCCGCCGAGTTTTTGCCTTCTTAGGAAGGTCGGGATATCCAGGTCAATCTCGTCAAGCTGAATCGGCGCTGGACCCTGGTTGGGAGATTGTCTTGAAGGCGTCGGCGTGCTTGCGTTGAAGAACACGTCCTTATCGGGCTTGAAGAATGATGCATTGGCAGCCATCCCAGCTGCCAGGAGAGTAATGGTGATTTCGCCGTCCTGGCCACCTTTCATGACATGGCCCATGATGATCTCGGCGTCGTCAGGGTCCGTGAATTGAAGGATGTACTCCATCGCTTCGTGGGCCTCGCCGATGCTGAAATCCTGGCCAGCCGTGACATTCACAAGAAGCCTCTTTGCTCCCTGAATGTTGGTCTCGAGAAGTGGGGAAGTGGCAGCGGCCTGAGCAGCCATCTTCGCCCGATGCTCGCCCACACCCTTGCCGAGGCCCATAAGGGCCACGCCAGCGTTGCTCATGACACTGCGAACGTCCGCAAAATCAACATTGATAATGCCGGGCAATAGGATGATGTCCGAAATGCCCTGGACGCCCTGGCGAAGTACATCGTCTGCCTGAGCGAATGCCTGCTGCATCGTCGTCTTCTTTTCGACGAAGCTGATCAGCCTGTCGTTTGGAACCGTGATTAAAGTGTCGACGTGCTCCTGTAACCGAGCGGCGCCTTCGTCGGCCGATCGCTTCCGCTTCGGACCTTCGAAGAGGAACGGCTTGGTGACCACGCCGACGGTCAGGATATTCATTTCGCGGGCCATCTTGGCAACGACTGGAGCTGCGCCTGTGCCCGTTCCTCCGCCCATACCCGCAGTAATAAAGACCATGTCGCAGCCTTCAAGCTCGGTCTGAATCGCTTTCTCCGATTCCTTGGCTGCTGCTTCGCCAACAGAAGGATCTCCGCCAGCGCCCAACCCGCGCGTAAGCTGCTCGCCAATCTGCAAGCGCGTCGGCGCTTTGGACTGGTTGAGAGCTTGGGCGTCGGTGTTCAACGCAATGAACTGAACGCCGATGACACCCTCGTGGATCATGCGGTTGACGGCGTTGCTGCCGGCTCCGCCGACTCCAAACACCTTGATCGTGGCCTGGTTTTCAAAAAGGTTTTCTGGTCTCATGAGCAAAATATGGACTCCGCCTAACGTGACCGGTACCGGTCCTTGCTAGAAGTGACGGAGGGCACGTTCAAAAGGAAGCTGGAACTTTTCCACATGGTTCTGGAAGGCGGAATGCGGATGCGGCACAATCCACTCGGAGCATCCAGCATCCAGCATCCAGCATCCAGCATCCAGCATCCAGCATCCAGCATCCAGCATCCAGCATCCAGCATCCAGCATCCAGCATCCAGCTCACGGGTAACCTTGCCGCGATGCTGTGGGTTCAGATGCTGATCTCGTTTGCGTGCTGGATCGGTTTCGGCATCGTAGTCGCTAGACGTGCGCCGCCTCACCTGAAGCCTTTCTTAGAATCCGTATCCCGGACGTCAAAAGCGATCCAAGCGGCCCTTTACTTGCTGGTGAGCGCGGCGCTGCTGTTGGGGACGTTTCTGCTCCTTCAAAGGATGGGGCTTGCCGGGGACCAGCTAGGCTCGATTGGCTGGCTCGTGGTCACTGTGATGGGCACGTTAT
>JBBQMJ010000090.1:0-10535 GCA_038328815.1 Fimbriimonadales bacterium
AAGGTACGGGCGTGTTGCCAGTGAGGCTGGCGTCGCAAGCCTGGTCGTCGCCTAAAGCGTTACCGCTGTAATTATCGCCGCAGTCAACGCCACCTTTGCGCCACTGCTGGCCAGAAGGCATAAGGGCCTGGTTCGTTCCATAGCCATACCGCGTGTTAACAGGTTGCGTGGGGCTGGTCCAAATCTGTCCATCAGCGAGTTCGACAGGGCTTGCCGTCGTCGAAGCGTAATTGACGCTCTGGAGGCCGTTCTTGACGTAGCTGCCGATTGCTTCACGCCAGGTGTATGGCGCCCAGGTCTGTCGACCAGCGACGAGGTAGTCGTTTCGGGGGAAGTAGTCGTCGTAGTCGGAGCCGTACATGATGGCTGCGAGTCCGAGTTGCTTCAGATTAGAGAGGTCAGTCGTCTTTTTAGCGGCAAGTTTTGCCTGCGCAAAGACGGGGAAAAGAATGGCGGCAAGGATCGCGATGATCGCGATGACGACGAGTAACTCGATGAGAGTGAACGCATTTCTATAAGTTTTCATTTGATGATCTTCCACGATGAAGGCGACGATGTGGACTCTCTAACATCGAGTCCACATTCGTACAGTGACGAGACTGGTGTCGGCCGGTCTGAGCCCGGCTTTCCACCCTTGATGAGTGCCAATAAATGCGTGGTTGCTTCGTAAGCGATCTGCTCGACCGGCTGAAAAACCGAAGTCAGCTTCGGTGTAGTACGGTCGCAGAAGGACGAAGAATCAAAGCCTACGATCGACAGGTCGCGTGGCACCTGGATGCCAATTTCTCGACAAGTGAGAAGTAGGTGTCCAGCGAGCGTGTCGCTAAACGTTGCCATTGCCGTGTGGGAGCGCTTTCGGGAGCGGTATTGCTCCAGTGTCCGTGGTCTTTCATCCCAAGTCCAGATATCCCCTTGAAGGCCGGATTCTTGGGTTGCCGAAAGGAAAGCTGCTGCCCGTGCCCTACCCTCAGCCGTGTGCTCGTTGACTTCATCCACCACAAACGTGATGTGTCGGTGGCCAAGTTCCGCCAGGTGCTTGGTAACAAGTTGAAGGGCGCCATGGTTATCAGCGCTGAAGGTCGAGACACCCTCGGCTGATCCGGGAGGCGCGTGCATCATCACTAAAGGAATGCTAGAGTGGCGAAGCTTTTCTACCGAGGCCTCGGTGAAATCGGGTCGAGCCCAGAGGACGCCATCAAACCTGCCATCCCAAATGGCAACAGGGTCATCGCCTTGAACAAGCTTGGGACAGAGCGCCAAAGTGTAGTTCTCTTCGAACAATGCTGCCATAACGCCATTCAGCATCTGGGGATAGTAAGGGTTGTCCTCGCTCAATCTCTCAAAGTGCTGAAAGACGACGCCAACCGTCGAAGTCTTCTGCGAACGGAGGCTCCTGGCAATGGTGTTAGGCTGGTACCGCAGTTCGCGAGCTGCCTTGCGAATCTTCTCTGCGGTCTCTTCGCTGACGCGCACATTCCGACCGCTGCCATGGAGAACCGTTGATACGGCCATGGCGGATACTCCTGCTGCCTCTGCTACGTTGCGGATGGTAACTTTCATTTTTGATTTAAGGTTAAATCTAAAGCATCTTATCACAGGTCCCCAAAAAGCGGTAGAAATTTTTTAACAAAATCTCAGACGTGTTTTGCTGAACCGGTTTAGCTTATTTTATGCCGGTCATTGTGATTCCCTTCACAAAGAATCGCTGCCCGAAGAAGAAGAGGATAATCAGCGGGATCATCACCATGACGCTCCCTGCCATTAAGAGGTGCCACTGCTGGGTTTTGAGGTTGTTATAGGTTGAAAGCCCAATCTCAAGGGTCTGCCGATCCGGGCTGTTTAGGTACACGAGGGGTGCCATGAAGTCCCGCCAGTTGTAGATCACAGACAGCACGCCAACGGTCGCTAATGCTGCCTTGGAAAGTGGGGCGATCACCTTCGTAAAGATGATCCAATGTGAGGCCCCATCAAGGATGGCGGCTTCATCGAGGTCCCTCGGGATGCCAAGAAAGAACTGTCGCAGGAGGAAGATGTTGAATGCGCCGCCGCCAAAGAACGCTGGCACGATAAGTGGCAGGGGCGTATTGATCCAGCCAAACACTTTGAAAAGAAGATACGTTGGGATCATCGTCACGATGCCGGGAAGCATCATGGTTGCAAGCAGCACGATAAAGAGTCGATCGCGGCCAGGAAACTTGATTCTGGCGAAGGCATAGGCCACGGCGCTCGAACTCAAGAGAACCCCCAGCGCTGACAGAAATGCGATCAAGCACGTGTTAAAAAACAGCCGCACAAAACTTAGATTTGGATTCGCCAAGACCTCGCCGAAGTTTGAGAAAGTTGGATGGGTGGGCAAGCTCCAGGTGGAACTTGTTGCGATTTCGGCCGGTGACTTGAAGGCAGTTACCGTCGATGTATAGAACGGCAGGACGAACATGACGCTGCCTAAGATGAGAAGGCAGACGATCACCACGGAACCTAGAGTCAATCGTGACTTCACTTCTCAGCTCCTTCGTAATAAACGACTTTGTTAAGTCTGTATTGGACCATCGAAACTACGAAGATGATCGCGAACAATATCCAAGCTAAGGCGGCCGCGTAACCCATTCGCAGGTTGTTGAAAGCGGCGTCATACAGGTGGAGCATATAAACCCTGGTGGAGTTGTTGGGTGCTCCCGTGCCGGCGGTCATTACAAAGACCTGTGTAAAGACTTGGAAGCTTCCAATGAGGCCCGTAACCAGCGTAAAGAAGATGGCGGGCGAAACCATGGGGAGTGTGATGACCTTGAACTTCGACATGGGCCCAGCGCCGTCGATTGTCGCCGCCTCATAGTAGAAGTCCGGGATTGCCTTGAGGCCGGCGAGAAGGATGACCATGCTCGCGCCAACGCCCCAGAAGCTCATCATCGTCAGCGCCGGAAGCGTCAAGTGTTCATCGCCCATCCAGTCGGGCAACTTGCCATGGGGACCCACCAAGTTGGCTAGGAATGGCAAACGCCACTGACCGCTTGGGCCATACAATATCAAGTTAAGCAGCCCACCGTCAGGTTGAAATATGCGCTTGAAGATAAGAGAACTGGCGACGATGCTAGCCAGGCTAGGCAGATAGAAAAGGGTTCGATAAACGGGCACACCGCGGATCTTCGCGTTCAGGAGAAGGGCAAGACTCATCGCGATAACGAGCCCAAGCGGAACAGAAACCAATGTGTAGATGAAGGTTATTTGAAGCGAGTGCCAGAAACGATCGTCTTTGCCACTGAGTGCCTCAGTGTAGTT
Source organism: Fimbriimonadales bacterium (assembly GCA_038328815.1). Classification (GTDB taxonomy): domain Bacteria; phylum Armatimonadota; class Fimbriimonadia; order Fimbriimonadales; family Fimbriimonadaceae; genus JBBQMJ01. Next base: position 3,277 of record JBBQMJ010000090.1, read on the forward strand.
TTCAAGCCCGCGAGTCTTTGCTGGCGTAATGAAATCCCAATCCGTGAAGCTCATGAGGAGCGAAAGTAGCATGGGGCCCGCAGTGAAAACCAGGGTACCGATGATCCACGGTGCAGCGAATCCGAGCCCCGCTTTTGCATCCGCCTTTTGTCTGCGCGAGAGCCTCTTGCCGAGGTCGGGTTTGAATATCCAATAGATGATCGCAGCTAACAGAAGACAGATGATTCCAACACCAACAGGCCAAGGAAATGGCTTTAGGTTCTCTTGTCTCAAGATGTCGTCGAGTCGTTTCTGACCCTCTCGGTTTCCCTGTGAGAGCGCCGTCTTGGCATCAACCGTGCCTCGGAAGACATTGTCCAGCTTGGCGCCCACGATTGAGTTGACCTCCGCCCAATAGTCTGCCGTTGGCGAGAAGACAACGTAAGGGACCGCCAGGTGAGTTGCCAAGCGGTTGTGCGGATATGCTTGGTCAATCGAAGTGTTTGGACCTGGAAGCCAAGCATCGCTTGTAGCTAGACTCTGAATTGCGGGCTGAGCAAGGCCTGCCTCCGCCATGATCTTCATTGCCGGCGCGCCTGCCATCCACCTCGTGAGTTCCCATGCCTCTTTTGGGTGGGGCGTCGACTTCAAGATTCCGTAACCCGAGCCACCGGTCGGAAAAGCGATGTTAACCTTGCCCGTTTGAGCATCTTGATAGCCTGGGAACATCACGATGTCCCAATCGAAGAAGCCGGGACTCCCGGGCTTCATAGCTTCGCGGATGTGTGGCACCTGCCAGATTCCGCATTGGAACATCGCAAGCTTCTGGGCGATGAATAGATCGACCGCTTGGCTTTGCACCGCCGAGTCAAGTTCTGATTTGCTCGGCACCCAGTGTCGCTTATTGATGAGTTCGGATACAAAATCGTACGCGCGAACGATCTTCGGATCCGTGAGATTCAGTTCAGTGAAGGCCGCGGGGTCGCCCTTAACATATCTAGCGCCGTAGGAGTAAGCCATCGTGTCCGCGAAAGGCGGGTTATCCCAGGCTGAGAACGCCCACTGCGTGACTTTGCCATTTGCATCGAACTTAGTCAGCTTGCTGAGGCACGTCAGCCAGTCCTTGCTGCCAAGCTCGGGTCTTGGCTTGAAATCCCAGGTCCAAGAACCGTCAGGCAAGTCTAAACCTGCTTCCTTGAAAAGCCGTTTGTTGTAATAGATCAAACCCATCGGCGCGATATCGCGTGGCAGCACATAGAGCGTGTCATTCATTGAATGGGCATCGACGATGGGTTTGTAGTAATCCGCAATGTTGAATCCGGGAGTACTGAAAAACTGGTTCAACGGAAGGAGGGCGCCCCGCTTGGCATACCGCTGGAAGTTCCCTGGGTCCAACATGGCGACATCTGGCGCCGTGTTTCCCGCGTATTGGGCAAGGAGCTTCTGAAAATACACGGAGTAATCAGCTTGTTCAAGTTGAACTTCGACTCCGGGATGTGCCTTTTCAAACCCAGTAATGGCTTTACGAAGGACTGAGAGAGCCTCATCACCGTCCCAAACAACCATTCGAAGGGTGATAACTGCGTTTGAGAATGCCGCGAGTGCTAACAGCGCGGCTGTGGCGGAAAGCTTCAGGATCGACTTCATTGGCTCCTATCCGACCTAATTGAACGGTAAATCAGAGCATGAACTGCCGATAGCTGCGATGTCAAGTAGAAGCGCGCGATTGAGAAGAGCGAAGAAGGTTAGGCAGGTCCCTACTTTCTGCGTTTGCGAAGGACAGCTGCCGCTCCAACCCCAAGGAAGACAAAGCTTGTCGGCTCTGGGGTGGGCGTCGGATTCTGAACGTCTCCAGGAGTTCCTCCGCCGCCGTGGTGGGGCCAGAAGAGCAACAGGCCGAGCAGTCCAACCGGATTCGTGGGACCACCCGCAATGATCGCCTGATCCGCCTCGCCATTGGTTTCGAGGTACCAGTCAGGAGGAATCCCCTCCAGGCCGTTGCCAATGACCAGAGAGCCTTCAACGACTAACGCTGGCGATGAAGCGCCAAACGTGACAGTCTGGCCAGCATGAACTAGCAGGGTTGTTCCGTTTGAAAAAAGCTCCACAGTGCCGTCGATAACGTGAAGATAGCCTTTCGCTCCAACCACAAACTCTGTACCTCGCGCCGTGGCCGTACCGACTGGTGTCTGAACCGAAGTCTCAATGCCATGGGTCACGTGAACCCACACGGTCCCCGTATTAAGGGCCATCCTGCGCAATACAGAGCTGTCATGAATCACAACATCAGTGCGCTCGTTGATCTTGAGAACGGACTTGTCGTGGAATGTCACTTGGGCAAATGCATGGCGCTGGGTTCGGATACCCGTGCCATCAAAGACTGCTTCGCCAACTCTGCCTTCGCGGTACTTGGAAGTGCCAGGAGGCGCTGTTTGTGCAGATCGGGATGCCGCAAGCACTCCCACCGAGCGACCCTGCGCCAGACCTGCGCACGGCAAGAAGCAACATGCGAGCAGCATGCAGCAATACAGAGACAAGTAGCGCCGATTAGGCAACTTGACGACCATTCATTCAGCCTCTTAAAACCAGAAAACAAAAATTACAAGACTTAGGGGACGCTCCATATTATCACGGCTCGAACCTGAGGTCAAGTGCGCGAAGCCCTAATCCGGCATATTGATTAGGTCGCCTGTCACAACGCTATTGCAAGGTGTTGCTGACGTCCTCCCGTGGACTATTGCTCCACGAGGTCACTTTGTACGCGGGCAACGGCTCCGGCTGACCCTTCAGGTCAATCGCACCAAGTGGTTCGACTGTGACGTGGAGGCGTACCTGCTGATAGGTCGCTTCATCAATAACTAGATCCGCTCCGCCAGTTACTCCCTGCAATCGGGAAGCAATGTTCACCACCTCGCCGATGATGGTGAAGTTGTGATGGCGGCGTGAGCCAACGTGCCCGGCGACGAATGGGCCGGAGGTTACGCCAAACCCGGATTCCAGAACGAATTCCTCGCCTGCATCAACGACCGCGACCTTAGATGCCTGGCACATGTCCCAACTCGAGCGCACAGCGCGGATTGCAGCGTCTTTTTGCGGGACGGGGCAGCCAAACAGGGCAATCATGCCATCGCCAAGGAATTTGTCGATGGTCCCGTTGTCCTTCTGAAGGATCTCCGTCATCTTCTCAAAGTGGAGGTTAAGCAAGCGCATGACTCGCTGCGCGTTGTGCTTTGCGGTCAAAGCCGTGAATCCCCGGATGTCGCCGAAGATAACTGTCGCGTCGAAATGCTGAGCCTCGCCGCCGCCTTCACGCAAAATGACTTCAAGGACTTCAGGGGACACGTACCCCGCCCACTTTCGTCTTAGAGCGCCCCGCTCAAGCCAGGCCACGGCCGAAGCCGAAAGAAACATGAGGGCAAGTGGCAACACCCAGGGAGCGTGGATGTGCTCAAAGTTGAACAGGGCATAGCAAATGCCCACGTAGGCAGTGCAGACCAGGATAAGCGCAACTGGCCCGCGCCAGTTGATGTATTGTCTGGCCGCCGTCGTACCCAGAAGTGCAAAGAAGAAGACCAAGATCCATAGTTGGCCGGTTGGAAGAGCTGTCAAGAACGTTTGGCTCAGCAAAGTGTTCAAGTTCTGCGCTTGAAGAACCACTCCCGGAATACGCGATTGAAAGACGGATCCACTTTGCTCTGGATGCAGATGGCTATAGGCCGTGACGTATTGTTCCTGAAGTTCTTTGGTGATTTGTGGACCGGTTACTCCAACAAGAACGATCTTCCCCTTGAATAGCCCCGGCCTGAATTGGCCAAGGGCAACTTGCTCAAACGGCACCGAAGGAAAAGAGTCGAGACCTCCAGGGAAGTTCAACAAGGCGTTTGGAACGGACGTATGGTCTTGCACATCCGTGCCAGTTGGACCGCTTCTGGGGACACGGAGGTTGCCGATTCGTACCGCACTCGGCAGCACATCAATGTCGGAGTCCGAAAGCCCTTTGAGGCGAAGATAAGCGGCGGAGGCAAGCGACGGAGTCCATTGACCTTGAAAAGCCAGGGCTGGCATGAGCCACCTCACCGCGTCATCTTCGTCCTGCGGAATTTCCGCAAAACCAGTTGCCGCATGACCTTCAAAGTCAATGCCGAGAGAGTCGTCGCTATACGGCGCTTCAATATTTTTCGATTGAGTACTGCCGACGATGGACCGATTTATCCGCATCGAAAGGACAACTTCGCCCTTTGATCGAATGAGGGCTGCATCTAGTGCGCGGTCGTCGTTTGCCCCGTGTGGCGACGGGCCGGAGAAGAGCACGTCGTACACGATTAGCGAGGCGCCGTCACGGACCAAACGGTCTATAACTGCCGCGTGAACGGCCCGAGGCGGGGGCCAATTCGCGCCGAGCGATTGTTCGCTTTGCTGCTCAAATCCAACGACGACGATCCTCGGATCTATCCGATCCAACTCAGGTCCGCGGGCCGCGAACATTGCGTCGTAACCCAGACGTTCGAAATTCTGGACAAGACCGAGTGGGCGCCAGTTGAGTCGGTCCGGTGGCCATAAAAGCACGGACGCCGTGGCGACGACGGCTGCCAATGCGATATTGGTTAGAAACTTCAACCGAGGTCGCCATGTCAGTGCCACTGAACAAAAGCTACCCGTAAGCAGGGGCAGTTGCTCTGTAGACACCTCAGTCTCAACTTAGATTTGTGCCGCATCTTTGGTGATCCGTCCGTCTAATTAAACGATTTACTCGACGATTGCCCACTCGGTAGGGACGGCAGCAATAGGCTGTGTCCAGGTAGATTAATGGGCGGCGAAATGGCGGATATGATTCAACATCTTTCAGACTGGTTTATCGGTCTGCACCCGATACTGCAAGCCCTAATCCGCGTTTTGCTTTACGTTCTTCCGATTTTGATGCTGGTCCCCGGTTTCATTTGGTGGGAGCGGCGGCTACTCAGCTGGATGCAGGACCGAATCGGACCGAACCGCGTAGCCACCTTGACTCTGAAGAGCGGCAAGAAAATCAGCTTTTTCGGTCTCCTTCAGCCAATAGCCGATGGCGTCAAGCTGTTCTTTAAAGAGGACATCACGCCCTCAAACGTTGACCGCGTAATCTATTTCGTGGCTCCCGCCGTCGCGCTGTTCCCAGCTTTTGCCCTAGGTGGGACTATGCCTTGGAGCGCAGACATCTTTCTGACGCCGATCTCCGACGCCAATATCGGAATCTTGTTTGTCCTTGCCGTCAGTTCCCTTGGCGTATACGGAGTCGTTCTAGCAGGTTATGGCTCAGACAACAAGTACTCGTTGATGGGGGGCCTTCGAGCTTCCGCTCAGCTCATTAGCTATGAGCTCGCTATGGGTATGTCGCTTGCCTGCGTGGCCCTGTGGACTGGCTCATTGAAGCTAACCGAGATGGTGCGTACACAAGAGCAGGGGCTCTGGGGAACCAACTTGCCAATTGCAAATTGGAACATCTTTACACCGTTTGGCTTTGTGGCAGGAATCGTCTTCCTGATTTGCATGGTCGCGGAAACGAACCGGGCTCCCTTCGACCTTCCAGAAGCCGAAAACGAACTCATCGCCGGCTACCACACCGAATACTCATCGATGAAGTTCGCCGTGTTCTTCATGGGCGAATACGCGGCCATGTTCGTCTTCAGTGGAATCTTCGCAACAGTGTTCCTTGGCGGTTATGACCCCCTTCCGTTTAGGTTCGATCCTGGTTCTACCTTGGGTCAACTGCTACACCACCCACTGATTGGCGCGATCACGCTCATTGCCAAATGCACCATAGGCTTAACGTTCTACATATGGCTTCGCGCTACTTTGCCAAGACTCCGATACGACCAACTCATGTCGCTTGGGTGGAAATCACTTCTGCCGCTTGCCGTCGCTAATTTCGTGTTGGTTGGCTTTTGGATCCTGCTCACAACGCTCTACCCGAACAGCATCGCCGTGTCAGCAGGCGCGATTGTGGCTGCAGGCATCGTTCTCTTCGGTTTGTATCGAGCTGCGTCTGTGCTGCTTACACACGGAGAGGATCGGCTGGAAAAGCGCGAGATCACGATGACGGATTCGTCGCCGAAAAGAGAAATAGAGCTGGTAGACCCAGCCAAGGCGGCAGTCTAGCCAGGAAGCGGCTAGCTAGAAGAACATGGAAGTCAACCGAATTAACGAGAACCTGGACTGCCTGAGCTTTCGCCTCGCGATGAGTTATGTGCCTCGCGTGCCGCGCACGACTTACCTTGCGGAAAGCCGTGAGGTGATACCGGCAAAGGCGCGACGCTCTCAACGGGTGACATTGGAATACCTCGACCTTCAGATCCACGGCAGGTGCTTGTGGAAGGCTTGAAGATCACGCCTGAGTTGATGCTGTTCGGTGGCATAGCAGGGCTGGCCGCTCTAGGTGCAGTAGGTGTTGTGGCTTTCAGGAGCGCAGTACGTTCAGCGCTTTGTCTGGTTATCAACTTCTTCATGCTCGCGTTTCTATATTTCACGCTGAACGCTGAAATGCTGGGGATCACTCAAATCGTGGTCTACACCGGCGCGATCATGGTCCTGTTCCTTTTTGTGATCATGCTTTTGAACCTAAGCGCCCCCCAACTCCTGTTTGAAAAGAAAGACGTCAAGATCGGGGCCGGAATGTTGATGGGCATGGCGCTGTTTGGGCTGGTTGCCTCTCAAGTGCTCCTCCCGTTGAAGGACATTACGACAACGCGCTCAAATGACGCCTTCGGAGCGCCGGAACCGGTCGGTAGGGCGCTGTTCACCATGTACGCATGGCCGTTTGAAGTCGCAAGCATTTTGCTGCTAATTGGAATCGTGGGTTCTATTCTGCTGGCCAAGAGGAAGATATGAACGGCGTCCCCCTCATTGCTTACCTGGCGCTTGGCCTCTTCATGTTCACGACCGGAGTTGTAGGGGTCATTATTCGCCGCAACCCGATCGTGATTTTCATGTGCATCGAGCTCATGCTGAACGCGGTGAACCTGACTTTCCTCGCCTTTGCCAGGTACCAGCCGACTCAGAGCCACCTCACTAGCCAAGAGTTGGTACAGGGTTCGATGGCAGGTCAAATGATGGTCATCTTTGTGATGGCGGTCGCTGCGGCCGAGGTTGCAGTAGGGCTTGGAATCATCATGGCGATTTTCCGTCTACGTGAGAATATCGATATCGACGAAATGAACCTTCTTAGAGGATAAAGAAATGCAAACCCACCCCGAATTCAATCTCATCCTCTGGGTTCTCCTGTTGCCCCTGATCGGTTCGCTCGTTCA
>JBBQMJ010000091.1:0-10500 GCA_038328815.1 Fimbriimonadales bacterium
GTTCATGGGTGCCGAGGTTGGCTTTGCAAAGCATGAAGACGCAACGAAGGTTGAGCAGTTCCTTCTGTCACGCAAGGCTCTAGCTGACCATGAAGCTAAGCTCTTTGAACTCGGATCCGCTTGGGCAGACGGAAAGGCAACAGGCCCTCCAGCAACACTCGTCAATGCCGAAGGGATATTGACCCCCATCCCGAACTATGGTTGGAGCCCTGTCAAGCCTGAACAAGTCGGTTTTCAGTTTGGAAAGGAGTTCTTTGAACTAAACATGATGAGCTCATTCTTTCGAACACTGGATCAACGGGAAGCCAAGTTAAACTGGAAACAAGAATCCGGAAATCGGTATGAGAGCGCCCGCCGTCCCGAAATCATTCGATCGAAGCTCGATTACTTGAAGAATCGAAAGGATTTCGAAGATCTTAACTTCTTCAGTGGAATTGCTATTGGCGGGGCGATAACCGTCGTTTGGATGCTGCTTGCTTCATTCTTCAACCAGCTTGCTTACCTAGCGTTTGCCGTTACGAAGGCTTGGCGGCCACAACGGCGGTTAGCCTAAAACAAAGACGGATTCTCGGGCTCGGCTGGCTTAACGCTGGCTGGGTCTTGGAATCTCGGATTGCCCATCTTGCGGGTTACCGCGTAGGCATCCATTCGGTCCGCCGGGTAAGGGGCTCTAGCAAGGAACAAGACCTCGTCTCGGTCTTCGCCGAACAGCCAAGGCGTCCACTTTCCCCGCGTCGATGATGCACGGCATGCGATCGTGATATTCGGAAACAAGTTCGTTCGGTTCGCACGTCAGGATCGCGCATTCGGGAGGGCCATTCTGGCCCGGCTGGCAAAGACCCGCGAACGCAAAGGCTTCGCCATCCTTGAGGACAAAGTTGTAAGGCTGCTTGGCTCCGTCTTCTGTCCGCCATTCAAAGAAGCCGGTGGTGGGGATCAGGCAGCGTGAAAATCTTGAACCTTGCGCGAGTGTCTTCTCGATCATGCTGGATTCAGATCTTAAGTTGATCACTGGTTGAGGCCGATGTCCCATATGGACGCCCCATCGCTGGGGTTCAAGCTTGAGGCCCTGCTCAAGGTAGGCAACCGCCGCAAGAACTGTGTCGCTAGGCGCGATGTTGTATCGGGGTGGCTCATCGAAGGCTAGCCGTCCTTGGAAATATCGGGCAACCTGATCAGATGAGGTGAGGTTAAAGCGAGCGCACATAGGTGATTAGGGAAGGAAATGGGAATAGGGAACTAGGAATAAGGAGGATTCGAAATGCGGCGACTCCGGGTCCGTATTCCCAATTCCTAGTTCCCCTATTCCTCTTCCCTATAACGATAGAAACCATTTGTGAAAACGTATATCCTCCGTTAGCTCTGGATGGAAAGACGTGCCGACTAGCTTCCCACTCTGCACCGCGACCGTTTTTCCGTCGTACTTTCCTAAGATCGAAACATTTCCCCCAATATTCGTAACGATTGGCGCGCGGATGAATACGCCTAATACGGGCTCCTTCATACCTTCCAATACGACCTCGTCTTCAAAACTATGCACCTGTGTTCCGAAGGCGTTGCGCTCAATTTCTATATCCAGCAAGCCCAGAGTGTATTGCTTTGGGCCGATGACCGACTTTGCCATCAAAATCATTCCCATGCAGGTCCCCCAGATCGGCATTCCCTTTGCCGCAGCATCTTGGATCGCATCGCCTAAGCCGTAGCGCTCCATAAGCAAACCGACCGTGGTGCTTTCGCCCCCGGGCAAGATAATCCTCTCAACGGTCGCAAGGTCTTCGGGAGTCCGGACTTGGACAGGGTCGGCAACTTTACAACGCTTCAGGGCTTCAATATGCTTCTCAAAATCGCCTTGAATGCTGACGACGCCGACCTTCCCCATTTTTCGAGTTTACATCGCAGGCGAGTAGACTCCTTACGTGGTTGAGCTCATTGGCGCGCCTTTCGACCTATGCGGGCACACGCCCGGAAGCAGGCTTGGTCCCTCGGCTCTTCGCTTTGCAAATATCGCCGAAACAATTCGCGTGGTTGATCCTGAGCTTTTCGATGGGGGCGATATTGACGTCTGCTTAACCCCTCGCAAGAGCGATCAGGTGAAGTTCTTCACCCCATTTCTGAAGACATCGAAGAAGTTGCAGGCACGGGTTAAGGCTTCGCTTGAAAGTGGAAAGTTGCCGATTATGCTTGGCGGCGACCATGGTCTCGCCATGGCCAGTGTCTCGGCAGCGTTACAGCATTTCGGCCCAAAGGTTGCCGTTTTATGGATCGATGCTCATGCTGATATGAACACGCCGGACACATCACCGTCGGGAAATGTTCACGGAATGCCGGTAGCCGGATTGATGGGTGACAGATCGGAGGGCGTCTACGAATCGCAGTGGAATGACCTGTTATCAGCCCTCGGACCGATCAAGCTCAAGCCGGAACACACTGCCTGGTTTGGGCTACGTGATGTAGATCCCGGCGAACGGGATCGGGTCAGAAAGCTAGGTAGGTCTCTGCCCATCACGATGCATGACATCGACCGCAGTTCTGTTATGGCTCAAATGCAACGCTTCGACGAATGGATGCAACGGTCCGACGCAACGCATCTATGGATCTCATTTGATGTGGACGTCCTTGATCCGATCCTTGCACCAGGGACTGGTACAGCGGTTCGAGGAGGATTGACCTATCGTGAAGGACATTTGGTCGCAGAAATACTGCACGAGTTAATGGCTGCAAAAGACTGCCCATACAAATTGGCTGGTGTGGACATGGTGGAGACGAATCCCTTATGCGACCACAACAACGAGACGGCTAAGGTCGCCGTAGAGTGGCTGGCGTCTCTATTCGGAAAGACCATTCTCGGGGTGCGGTAGTAGACTCAATTCGGATGGCTGTTGATATCGGAAAATCGGTCCTACGGCAAGAGGCGCAAAGCCTGCTTGACATGGCGGATGGCCTAGGTGAGCCTTTTGAGCGCGCAACTCAGTGGGTCCTTCAGTGCAAGGGTCGCATTATTACCTGTGGCGTTGGCAAGTCGGGTCACATTGCGCGCAAGACGGCGGGAACGCTAAGCAGTACGGGGACGCTCAGCCTATTCCTTCACGCTGCCGAAGCTGTTCATGGCGATCTCGGCATGGTGCACGCCACGGACATCGTGATGCTGTACAGCCAGAGTGGCGAGACCGACGAAGTCGTGAGGCTCTTTCCGGCCATCCGGAGCATTGGGGCCAAGACGATTCTGGTGACCGGCCGCGGCGATAGCAGCGCAGGGCGGCTGGCCGACCTTATCTTGGACACAGGAGTCGAGGAAGAGGCGTGCCCCCATAACCTTGCTCCCACTACCAGCACGACGGCAATGCTGGCGCTCAGCGACGCTCTCGCGGTGGCAGTTATGGACGCCCGCGGGTTTACGCGTGAGGATTTTGCTAAGTTTCATCCAAGCGGTACGCTTGGCAAACGCCTTCTGCTGAGAGTCAGTGACGTGATGCGGCCGCTGGAGGACATTTCCGTGGTCACCCTGAATGCGCCGGTGCTCGAAGTTATAAGGGAAATGACCCAAGCCGGCGTCGGCGCGACATGCGTCCTCGACAGCGACCAAAAACTGCTTGGGTTGATTGCGGAAAGTGATCTGCGTCGCCACTCGCTTAAGGGTGGAAACTGGTCTGACGATCTGGCTTCGAGCATCATGAACGCGACTCCTTACACCATCGAATCAGGTTTGCTCGCCATCGAGGCACTTGAAGTCTTTCAGAATCTGCCAAAGCAAATCGGTGAGATGCCCGTGATCGATGGCGATTGCGTTGTGGGCCTCCTCGTTCTAAAAGACCTCCTTCGCAGCGGCATTTTGTAGCGGTCACGGTGAAGTGTTCACCGAATCCTGAGTCAAAATTAGGTATGGCTGCAACGACCGTTCGATCGGCACCTACGATCCAGGAAATTCGGGCTCAATTCCCGACCCTTAATACCGACTTTGCATTTCTGGAGAATGCTGGCGGTTCGCAGGTTCCTGCGGTCGTTGCGGATGCGGTCCGCGACTATATGCTCACGAGCTATGTGCAGCTAGGAGCTGGCTACAAACAGTCGATCAGAGCAACCGCAATAGTCGATCAGGCTCACGCGTTTATCAATCGCCTGGTGAATGGGGAGGGGATTGGCAGCGTTATTCTCGGTCCGTCCACCACCCAGTTGTGCACCATGCTTGCAGAGTGCTACGGCCGCTTGCTCAAGCCTGGCGACAAAATCATCATCACCGAAACGGCGCATGAGGCTAACGCGGGCCCGTGGGCCCACCTTGAGAGGTACGGCATTGAGGTGGTGACCTGGAAAGTAAATCCATCCACGTTTCAATGCTCCCTTCAGGACCTGGAAGAACTTCTAGCCGACGGAAAGGCCAAGATCGTCGCTTTCCCGCACGTGTCAAACCTCCTTGGCGAAGTTGTCGATGTCGCGGCAATCACCAAGATTGCCCACAAGAACGGCGCCCGTGTCGTCGTCGATGGCGTTGCCTACGCTCCGCACCGTCTGATTGATGTTAAGGCTTGGAACGTAGATTGGTACGTCTACTCTTGTTATAAAGTCTATGGCCCCCACATGGCTGCCCTTTATGGGCGAACTGACGCCATCGATGAACTGGCCGGCCCCAACCACTTCTTCATCGAACGGGATAGCATCCCATACAAATTTCAACTTGGAGGGGCAAATCATGAGGGTTGTGCCGGACTGTTAGCCCTTGGCAGCTACCTTGATTTCCTTGCCGGCGCCTCAGGAGAAGCTACGCGAGAGACGGTGGAGACAGCTTTGGGAACCATGGCGGAACTGGAAATCCCCCTACAGAAGGCTCTCATTGACTTTCTAAATTCTAAGCGCGATGTAAAGGTCATTGGACCGGCGACCTCAGGTTATGAGCGCGTGCCGACTATCGCCTTTCTCAAACCCGGAATGAGTTCAATCGCGATCTCGGATGCGATTGACGCGACGGGCAAGTTCGGAATTCGCTTTGGCCATATGTACGCTTACCGACTGTGCCAGAAGCTGGGGATCAATACCGGCGAGGGCGTGGTTCGGGTTAGCATGGTGCACTACAACACGGTGGATGAAGTGAACCGGCTAGCCAACGCGCTGGACACAATCCTCTAGCTAAGCGGCTTTGTTTTGTGCGAGCAGTACGCCCCTCAGCGTGTCGTATCGGGTTTGCAACGTTGCGATGAGCTCAGGCGCCTGAGAGATGCTAGTTTCAGTCAGCGACTCCAAATCGTCGCATGCCTCTGCCAATTGAGCTGCGCCAATGCTCTTCGCGGCTCCCTTCAAAGTGTGTGTCGCTCGGCCAATCGCATCTATGTCGTTGGCCCTAATGCCTTCGATAATCTGACCCACAAGGTCATTGGAACAGATAAGGAAGTCTTCGAGGACCGAGTTGACAATGAGAGGATCAAGCCCGCAATCGATCGAGAGGTACCCTTGGTCGAAGACCGGGGTCTCAAGCTGGATTGGAACGAAGGGCTCCACATAACCAACGTCGGTTGGCGATAGCCATTTCATTAATACCTTGGTCAAATCGGTGGGTTTGACGGGCTTTGAAAGATAGTCAGTCATTCCGGCCGCCATGCAAAGCTCACGGTCGCCGTTCATCGCGTTCGCGGTTAAGGCGATGATTGGAATATCTTTGTGTCCAACCTTGCTGGTCCTGATGCACCGAGTGGCTTCAAGTCCGTCCATCTCCGGCATCTGAACGTCCATCAAAATGATATCGAAAGGCTTCTCTGCCATCGCGGTGAGAGCGAGTTTGCCGTTTTCAACCGCAGTTACTTGGCAGCCAAGGCGACCAAGAATTTGCGTCGCAACCTTGGTGTTTACCGCATTGTCTTCAGCAAGGAGAACGCGCACGCCTTTGAGCCGTTCCATCGCGACGGAGTCTTCGCCGGGAGATGTTCTCGCGGCGTGGATTTGCTTCTTGCGGCCCAAGACCTCCAAGATCGTGCGCTGGAGATTTGCCTGTCGAACGGGCTTCGTGAGAACAGCGCTAAAGCCCTTGAGCTTAAGCTCTTCTTGGCCGCCACGCGAACCCATGGACGATAAGAGTACGAGGGGCAGATGAGCGAAAGCGGGATCGGTCCGGATGAGCTCAGCCGTTTTCTCGCCGTCTAGGTCAGGCATCTGCATGTCCAAGATGACTAGATCGAATGGTTCCTTTGCGGTCTGCAAAGTCTCTAAAGCTTTAGTGCCGGACTCAATAGTTGTGGCCTCGCATCCCCAATTTTGTATTTGCAGTCGCAAAACCTTAAGGTTAGTGGAGTTATCGTCGATGCACAACACCCGTATGCCTTTAAGGGCTGACCCGGCGGCGCGCGCAGCCGGCTGAACCTTTGCCTTCGGCATGTCGATGAAGACCGAGAAGGTCGTGCCTTCCCCAGGCTCGGACTCAAGCTTCATCTCTCCGTTCATCAGTTGAAGAAGCTGGTTACAAATCGTTAAACCAAGGCCAGTGCCGCCGTACTTGCGCGTTGTGCTTCCGTCGGCCTGGGTAAAGCTCTGGAAGACGGCACGATGGCGATCCTTCGGAATTCCGATACCCGTATCAGAAACTGCGATCTTAAGCTTTGCCGAATGATCGTTCTGCGAGACAACGCTGACACCGATCGTTACTTCGCCTTGAGCCGTGAACTTGATGGCGTTAGACGTGAGGTTAGTAATGACTTGCTTTATTCTGACGGGGTCGCCGACCAGCGCCTCAGGCAAATCAGGATCGATCAGACAGTTCAACTCCAGCCTCTTACTGTGTGCATGTGACGCAAACAGCTCGGTGACTTCCTCGATCGCCGTCCGAAGGTTAAAGTCGACCTTTTCAATGGTCATCTTGCCCGCTTCGATCTTGCTGAAGTCAAGAATGTCGTTGATGATGGCAAGTAGCGTTTCCGCGCTGCTCTTGATCGTTTCCGTAAAGTCGTGCTGCTCTTCACTCATGGGAGTGTCGAGCAGGAGACCCGTCATACCGAGAACGCCATTCATGGGCGTTCGGATTTCATGGCTCATGTTGGCAAGGAATTCAGACTTGGCTCTACTTGCTGCTTCAGCCGCTTCGGCAAGGCTGTTCGCCTGTTTGACGGCAATCTCCAAATCGGCGTTTGCGTCGGCAAGGGCAAGCTCGGCTCGCTTTCTCTCGTTGACCTGCGATTCCAACTCGTGCGTACGCTGGCGGACGCGGTTTTCAAGGTCGTCCTTGGCGCCAAGGAGTTCGGCGTCACGCGTTTCGATTTCGCCAAGCATCGTATTGAAACCAACCATCAGGGAACCCAATTCAGGGCCGCCTTGAGGTTCAACGCGAAGTGAATAGTTGCCCTCCGACGAGATGCGTTGCATCGTGTTGACAATGCTGAATATTGGATCGGTAATAAATCTTTGTAGCTGAGCGGACAGCAGAAGGGCCGCCAAACTGGAAAGAAGAATGAGCGTGCCAAGCAGTAGGAGGTAGCTGCGCATTCGGTCGTACCAAACGCTCATGTCGGACGAGATGTACAGCATGCCGACACTTGCATCTCCAGTCGCGACCGTAGCAAAAACGCGAACTTCACGGCCTACGACAGTGACGCCGTCATAGCTAGGAGTCTCGGGAATAAGCTTTGCATCATCGTTCGTTCGGTAATAACGAGTGAAAATCTGGCCGCCTTGGTTGTACAGGGCGCAGGCGCGAATGTCTGGCTTTAAAGAGAGATACGTGAGGGAAGTGTGTGCAGCAGTCTGGTCCCCAAGTGACATAGGCTTGGCGCAATTCGCCGCAACCATCTTGGCTTGAGTCATCAATTCGTCTTTCATTGACTGCTTGAACGACTCAAGATCGTAAAAAAGCAGACCTGCCGAAGCTAGGATTAGCGCTAACGTGCTTGTAAGCACGGTAATTAGCGTTAGCTTCGTCTTTATTGAAAGCTGCTGCAGCATTTGTTTCCCGAACTCCCCTTTTGGGCGACTTCAATCGCCGAGAAACGAGCAAAAGCTGGTCCCCTGTATCTTTGTCGGGCAATTGGGCGGGAATCTTAAGCTTGGAACACGCTTAAAGCCATACGATCCATTTGTACCAAATATTAATTTGGTGCCGGGGGCGGGACTCGAACCCGCACTGAGTTGCCCCAAGTGGTGTTTGAGACCACCGCGTCTACCATTCCGCCACCCCGGCCGGAGGATAGAAGATACCTCCAGGAAAACCCCTGAGTAATCGGTAAACTCATTTTCATGAGGGTATTGGTTGCTGATAAGTTTGAAAAGAGCGGAATTGAGGGTCTGACGACACTGGGCTGCGAGGTTCTGAGCGAGCCCGACCTGCAAGGCGACGCCTTGGCAGCAAGGGTCAAGGAATCTGGAGCCGAAGTCTTGGTGGTTCGCTCGACAAAAGTCGACCAAGCTGCCATGGACGGTTCGAAGCTAAGCCTCGTGATCCGTGCGGGCGCGGGCTATAACACGATCGACATCGACGCGGCAAGCCACCTCGGAATCCTAGTCACGAACTGCCCAGGAAAGAACAGCCAGGCAGTTGCCGAGCTCGCCTTCGGACTCGCTCTCGCGATTGACCGCCACATTCCCGATAACGTCAGCGACCTTAGGGCGGGCAAGTGGAACAAGAAGGTGTACAGCAAGGCAAGAGGCCTCTACGGTAGCACCTTTGGTCTGGTAGGGCTTGGCAACATTGGCCAGGAAATGATCCCTCGCGCTAAAGCGTTCGGCATGAACATTGTTGCCCATAGTCGCTGGATGACGACCGACCTTGCCGCAGCTCTTGGCATTGGGCGCGCCTCGACTATCGAGGAAGTGGCTTCCCTCAGCGACGTCGTCTCCATTCACGTCGCGTTGACTAAGGAAACCAAGGGCTCTATCGGACCGAAATTCTTCAATGCAATGCGCGAAGGCTCCACTTTTATCAACACAAGTCGCGCCGAAGTTGTCGATCAAGAAGCTCTACTGAAGGCCATCGAGTCCAAAGGCATCTTCGCGGGCCTCGACGTGTTCGAAGGCGAGCCTGCCGGCGGGGAAGGCACATACGATGGGCCATTAAGAACTAATCCTAACGTGTACTGCACTCATCACATTGGCGCAAGCACCGACCAGGCTCAGGAGGCAATTGCCGCCGAAGTCGTGCGGATCGTCGGCGAGTATAAGAACACTGGCAAGGCACCCAACGTCGTGAATGTGAAGAAGGCCGACGTAGCGACGCATCTACTTGTTGTCAGGCACCTCGACCGCGTCGGCGTCCTGGCTCATGTGCTTGCCGTGCTGAAGGGTGAAGGAGTTAACGTTCAGGAGATGGAGAACATCATCCTTGGCGGAGCCAAAGCAGCGATCGCACAGATTTCCATCGACAAAGACCCCACACCAGCCGCGATGATGAGCCTAAAGGGCAACGCCAACGTCCTGGACGCGAGCGTATTTGAGATTGAAAAGGGATCTTAAGTTTTGAGTGCTAAGTATTGAGGTCAACCCGGGCCCCTTAATTGCTTAATACTCAAAACTTGCATTCAGTTCTTCCCGTCAACAACCAGCCTCTTCGGCTGGTTCGCGATCGTCCATGCTAGACCATAGACTGTCCGGGCGACCATTTCCATCTTGTTGAAATCGATCTTTTCGACCTTGTCCGTCATCCGGTGGTAGTCCTCGTGGACTCCGTCGAAGAAGAAGGCGATGGGAATACCTTTAGCGGCATAGTTGTAGTGGTCGCTACGGTAGTAGATGCGCTCGGTGTCGGTTGGGGCGTCGTACTTGTAATTCAGCGCTAGCTTGTAGAGCTTGTCGTTAACCTGGATGCACTCCTTTCCGAGTTCCGTGCTCAACTTAGAGGCGCCTACGACATAGATTTCTTGGGGGCCAGTCAATACGGCATTCTTTGGATTGGTGTCCCCGGCAGGCTTTGACCGGCCGATCATATCGATGTTAAGATCGGTGACCATCTGCTTGAGGTCGATGGTTGGGTTGGTGGTGAAGTACTGTGAACCCCAAAGGCCCTTCTCTTCACCAGAGTGCCAAATGAAGATTACCGAACGCTTCGGTCGGGGACCCGTGGCGAACGCATGGGCGAGTTCCAAAATCGAAACCGTGCCCGAGCCATCGTCATCAGCGCCGTTGTAAACCTTCGTCGGATCTCCACCCTGCAATCCAAGGTGGTCCAGGTGAGCGCTCATTCCGACGAACTCGGCGGAAAGCTTAGGATCGGTACCCTTCAACATTCCGAGGACGTTTTCCGCATTTTGCCGATTCTCGTTGATCGCGATATTGAACTTCACCGACTTCGCTACGCTCAGTTCAAATGGCGTGCTTGAAGTGGCATCGGTGTCCTTAGCAAGTTGCTCCAAGGTCACCTTTTCACCGCCGAGCAGTTCAGCGGCAAGTTCTTTCGATATGGCAACTGTAGGCAGCACCTGGGAGCTACGCCCGAATTCGACCCTTACGCGGCCCGCCTTGGTCGATGAAGCCGCGTGGTCAGCGTAGGAATCCACGTTATCGCTATTCGGGACGACGATCACACCTTTCGCGCCG